>NZ_LDVA01000373.1:0-26953 GCF_050768715.1 Burkholderia sp. ZZQ-2
CTCACGTACCTGGTGTCGGTGCCGCTCGGCATCGCGAAGGCGGTGCGCAACGGGTCGCGGTTCGACACCGTGACGAGCGTGCTGGTGCTGGCCGGCTACGCGGTGCCGGGCTTCGTGCTCGGCGTGCTGCTGCTGATGCTGTTCGGCGGCGGCACGTTCTGGCAGGTGTTCCCGATGCGCGGGCTCACGTCCGACAACTTCGACGACCTGACGCTGATCGGAAAGGCGCTCGACTATCTGTGGCACATCGTGATGCCGGTGACGGCGTCGGTGGTCGGCAACTTCGCGATCGTCACGATCCTGACCAAGAACACGTTCCTCGATGAAATCGGCCGACAGTACGTGCTGACCGCCCGCGCGAAAGGCGTACCCGAGCGCGACGTGCTGTGGAAGCACGTGCTGCGCAACGCGGCGATCCCGCTGCTGACCGGGCTGCCGGCCGCGTTTGTCGGTGCATTCCTGAACGGCAACCTGCTGATCGAGACACTGTTCTCGCTCGACGGCATGGGGCAACTGTCATACGACTCGGTGATCCGCCGCGACTATCCGGTCGTGCTCGGCTCGCTGTTCCTGTTCACGCTCATCGGTCTTCTGACCAAACTCATCGCGGATATCTGCTATGTCCTCGTCGACCCCCGTATCCAGTTCAACAGCCTGGACCGCTGACCAGGCATGCGCGGCGTGCGCGGCCTCGCCGTCGCCGTGGCGGCGCACATGGTTGCGTTTTCGCACGCAGCCGCTCGGCTACTGGAGTTTCGTGATCTTCGTCGCGCTGTTCGCGATCAGCCTGTTCGCCGACGTGCTGTCGAACGACCGTCCGCTCGTGCTGCGGTATGACGGGCACTACGCGTTCCCGATCGTGACGGATTATCCGGAAACGCGCTTTGGCGGCGATTTTCCCGCGAAGACGAACTATCTCGACCCTGCCATTCGCGCGAACCTCGACGCGCGCGGCAACTTCGCGATCTTCCCGCCGAACCGCTATCGTTACGACACAATCGACTATTTCGCGTCGCGCCCGTATCCGGCGCCGCCGTCGTCGAGCAACTGGCTCGGCACCGACCAGTTCGGGCGCGACGTGCTCGCGCGGCTGCTGTACGGGTTCCGGCTGTCGGTGCTGATGGCGTTCGCGCTGACCGCGTCGGGCATGCTGATCGGCGTGCTCGCGGGGGCGGTGCAGGGTTTCTACGGCGGGCGCACCGACCTGATCGGCCAGCGCCTGATCGAGATCTGGAGCGCGCTGCCTGACCTGTACCTGCTGATCATCTTCGCGTCGATCTTCACGCCGTCGCTGTGGCTGCTGTTCGTGCTGCTGTCGATGTTCGGCTGGCTCGTGCTGTCCGACTACGTCCGCGCCGAATTCCTGCGCAACCGCGCGCTCGACTACGTGAAAGCGGCACGCACGATGGGGCTGTCGAACGCACAGATCATCTGGAGGCACGTGCTGCCGAACAGCCTGACGCCGGTGATCACGTTCCTGCCGTTCCGGATGAGCGCGGCGATCCTGTCGCTGACGAGCCTCGACTTCCTGGGGCTCGGCGTGCCGCCGCCGACACCGAGCCTCGGCGAGCTGCTCAAGCAAGGCAAGAACAATCTCGACGCGTGGTGGATTTCGGTATCGGCTTTCGCGGCGCTGGTCGTCACGCTGCTGCTGCTGACCTTCATCGGCGACGCGCTGCGCAACGCGCTCGATGCACGCACGCGTGGCTCGGCATTTGGCGGAGGCCGATGATGACGAACCCGTTGCTGGAAATGGATGGCTTCTCCGCCCGATTCGGCGACCGGGCGGTCGTGCGCGAGCTGAGCCTGTCGGTCGAACGCGGTGAGCGGGTCGCGCTCGTCGGTGAGTCGGGCTCGGGCAAGAGCGTGACCGCGCTGTCGATCATGCGGTTGGTGCGGCAGGCAAGCCTGTCGGGGCGCGTGCTGTTCGACGGTGAGGATCTGCTGACGAAGAGCGAGCGGCAGATGCGCGGCATCCGCGGCGCGGACATCGCGATGGTGTTCCAGGAGCCGATGACGGCGCTCAATCCGCTGTATACGATCGGCCGGCAGATCGCCGAGAGCTTGCGGCTGCATGAAGGGCTGAGGCCGGGTGCGGCGCGGACGCGCGGTATTGAGCTGCTGCGCCGCACCGGGATTCCGGAGCCGGAGCGCCGCATCGACAGCTTTCCGCACCAGTTGTCGGGCGGCCAGCGGCAGCGCGCGATGATCGCGATGGCACTCGCGTGCCGGCCACGGCTGCTGCTCGCGGACGAGCCGACCACCGCGCTCGACGTGACCGTGCGCCAGCAAATCGTCGACCTGTTGCTCGACCTGCAGGAGCAGGAGGCCGCCGCGCGCGGAATGGCCGTGCTGTTGATCACGCACGACCTGAACCTCGTGCGGCGCTTCGCGCAGCGCGTGGCGGTGATGGAGCACGGCGTGCTCGTCGAGGCAAACGAAACCGGGGCGCTGTTCGGCGCGCCGCGGCATCCCTATACGCGCCGGCTGCTCGACAGTGCGCCGCGCCGTGCGATCGAGCCGGTCGCGGCCGACGCGCGAACGATCCTTGACGTGCGTGCGCTCGCGGTCGACTACCGGACCACCGCGAAAGGCTGGCGCGCGGTATTCGGGCAGACCGCATTCCGTGCGGTGCACGACGCGCAGCTGAGCTTGCGTCGTGGCGAGACGGTCGGGATCGTCGGCGAGTCGGGTTCGGGGAAGTCGACGCTCGCGTCGGCGGTGCTCGGCTTGCAGCGGCCTGCGTCGGGCGAGATCGAGATCGACGGGCTGCCGCTTGCGGCGCTGCGCGCGAAAGCGGAGCGCCGCGCGCTATACGGGCGGCTGCAGGTGGTGTTTCAGGATCCGTTCGGTTCGCTGGCGCCGCGCATGACGATCGAGCAGATCGTCGGCGAAGGGCTCGCGCTGCATCGGCCGGAACTGGCGGGGGCCGCGCGCCGCGCGCGCGTCGCGGCGTTGCTGGAGGAAGTCGGGCTGCCGGCCGACACGATGCTGCGTTATCCGCACGAGTTCTCCGGCGGGCAGCGACAGCGGATCGCAATCGCGCGGGCGCTGGCGGTGGAGCCCGAACTGCTCGTGCTCGACGAGCCGACCAGCGCCCTCGACGTATCGATCCAGAAGCAGGTGCTGGCGTTGCTGACGAGCCTGCAGGCCCGGTATCGGCTCAGCTACCTGTTCATCACGCACGATCTGGCCGTGATGCGCGCGATGGCGCACCGCGTGATCGTGATGCAGGCGGGGCGCATCGTCGAAGAAGGCGACACGCTGCAGGTGCTCAATTCGCCGTCACACCCCTACACGCGCGCGCTGCTGGCGTCGTCGATGCTCGACGACGCTGCCGGGGCGCAGATCGTGCAAGCGTGTGCCGGATCGACGGACCGTTCGGCCCGGCTCATCACCTGAGCCATCAGCCGGACGCGCGCATGGGGCCGGCAGGCGAATCGGCAGACGAATGCGTGGCGGAGCGATTGCGGCAAAGCAGCCAGGATCCGCGACAACCGACGGCGGTCAGGCTGCTGCCTTTTGAATCGAGTCGTGCTGCTGTTCACCCCCGAGGCTTTCGACGAGATCGGCGAGCATCCGCGCCAATTCACCCGTCATCAGCGTGACGTCCGAATCGAAGCGCTCATCGTCGTTCTGCGCGGTGGGATCCGCCGCCTCCTTGATCACGTCGAGCGGCGACACGCGCTTGATCGTCAGCGACGGCGTCAGCACGAACGAGATCCGGTCGTTCCAGGTCATCGCGAGGCGCATGCATTGCTTGCCGGCCTCGATATGCCGGCGCATGTCGCTCGCTTCCAGCGCGTGGCCGACGTATCGCACCGTGGCGCCGCCTTCGCCACTCGAACGCAACTCGGCGTCCTGGTCCACGGTGAATCCGCCCGGCGCCTCGCCGGACAGCAGCCAGTCCGTCATCGCGGCAACCGGCGAATGCGCCACTTGAACGCCGGCGAGCGGCAACTGGTCGATCGATTTGACGAGCAGGCCGCGAATCTCGTCGGCGAGCGCCTGTGAAGCCGCATCGATGACGAGCCAGCCGTTCACCGTATCGATCCACACGCGAGTATCGCGGCGAATGCTGAACGCGCGCGGCAGCAGTTCGTCGGTGATCTGCTCCTTGAGTTCGCGCAGCTGCTTTCGTCCGACCTTGAAGCCCTGTTGCTCCTCGACCTCGAGCGCCCGGGCCTTGGTCACCTGATTGATGACCGACGCCGGGAGCAGCTTCTTTTCCGAACGAAACACCAGCAGCATCTGCCGGTTGTTCGAATACACAAGCGCGCCGTCGTCACGCGGCGACGCCCATCCGAAGCGCTGCATCTCGATGCTGTTGCACGGCTGAAACGCGTAGGGCGCCAGCCAGGCTTCCATCTGGTCGGGGGTAACGGCCCAGGGGGCCGGAAGACGATGAAGCTGAAGATTCTTGAACCACATGGGCGTACGGGCAAAGCGCATCATTCTATATGACGGCGACGTTTGCCGGCCAGGCGGGGCCTCGAACGTCGATACACCGGCTGAATTTACCGTCGACGCCGGACGTCGACTTCGCGCGAAAGCCCGATGCCCGACGCCCGCCATGGACCGGATCGCGCCGACAGACGCGAGCGTTGAATGCCGGCCTCGGTCGAAGCAGCGGCCCTCCGATCGTGGAGTAGTATTCCCCCCATGTCCGGGTTATTGTTCTGCCTCTCTGGTCTACGGCCAGCCCGTCCATGCGGGGGCGGCAAGCTCGTTGAAGGGTGTGGAAACTACTTCAACGATACGTGTGGCGGCGTTGGCCATGACAACGGCATCGACGGGAATGCATCATGTCAACCGAGTGGAAACATCGCGTCAGACTGTTTATCCAGCGTTTCTGGCAGCCGACCAGTGCGTGCATGACCTGCATGCCGGGGAGCTGGGGCAACATCATGAGCGTTGCCCACTGGACTATCGCATTTCATACAGGTCTGCTTACCGGACTCCTGGCTGTCCTTTTGACGTTCACGCCCGTGGCGAAACTCTATGCGCATCGATACGGCAATGCGCTGATCGTCGGCTGCCTGACGACGTTGGGCGACGCCTACTCGCACACGAGTCACTACCGCATCCCCTATCTCGAGCACATCGTGACGGGCGCAATTTCAGGTCTCCTGACGCTGGCAGCCTCCTATCTCCTCGAAGACCGCGCGCGACGCCTTCGGGCGGTATGGGCTCGGGTATTCGGATAGCTTGTCCGTTTCATCGGAGCACTCCAGGAAATCCACTGACGAATGCCCACGGCGTCGGGGCGTTCTTGGTGTCATTCAACCTGTATTTCGCTACCCGTTCACGCGATGGAACACCCCGGTCTGTCCCGGCGCGGAAATGCCGAGGTCGCCGCGCAGAAGCATCTTCCCGTCCTTGATGGTCGCCTTGCAGGCGTACGTGCGTCCGGATGAGCCGTCGTAGAGATAGCCGCCGATCCGTCTGCGAAAGACAACCGGATCGTAAGGGCCGAGGCTGGATCGCACAGTGACGGATGGTGCTGCTCCCGTTGCGAACGGCGCCATTCCTCGCGGAACAGGGGCTGCGCTGCGGATTGCTTCCCCGCCGCCGCGCTCGTCATGGCGCGAATTGCGACCAGAGTGGCGCCTTTCGTTAGTGCGTCGGCGCCGTGCGGCGAGTAACGTTCACGCCAGTCAGAACTCGGTGAGAGACCACGATGTTTGATAGAAGCAAGAAGACGGCCCTCGTGACGGGCGCCTCCTCGGGCATGGGCAAGGAAATTGCCCGGCAATTGATCCAGGACGGCTTCCAGGTCTACGTGGCTGCACGGAACCTGGACAAGATGATCGACCTCGAACGCCTCGGCGCGAGGCTGCTGCGCATGGACATTTCCCGCGACGCGGAGATCGTGGCGGCCGTCGAGACGATTCTCAAGGAAACCGGGGGCGTGGATGTGCTCGTGAACAACGCCGGGTTTGGGCTGTACGGGCCGGTGGAGGACATCGGCATCGAGGAGGCGCGATACCAGTTCGAGGTCAACGTGTTCGGCACGGCCCGTCTCACGCAGTTGCTCCTGCCCGCCATGCGCGAGAAGGGCAGCGGCACGATCGTCAACATCACGTCGATGGGCGGCAAGATCTATACGCTGCTCGGTGCGTGGTATCACGCGACGAAGCATGCCCTCGAAGGCTGGTCGGATTGCCTGCGGCTCGAACTCGCGCCGTTCGGCATCCGCGTCGTGATCGTGGAGCCCGGCCTGATCGAGACGGGGTTCGGCGACGTGGTTTCGCGCAGCCTGCTGACCCGCTCCGGCAGCGGCGCCTATGCGAAGCTGATCCAGGCTGTCGCGAAGGCGACGCAGCAAGCCTACGGCAACGGACGCGGCACCGACCCGGATGTCATCGCCAACGTCGTATCGCAGGCAGTGCGCGCGAGGAAACCGCGCACGCGATACGTCGCCGGCAAGTACGCGAAACCGATGATCCTGATCCGCGCCTGGTTGGGCGACCGCGTGTTCGACCGCATCATCATGAGCCAGATGCGCTAGGATGATCCGCGCGCCCGTCACGAGCCGGGCGCACGAGCGGCAGGGGCTTTTCCACGCAGGGGTAACGATGGGCGCAGTCATGGCAGACAGATGCAAGATACCGCGGGCATTCTGGCGCTCAATGGCGCACGCCGGCTTGGCGCCGGCCGCGGTGCTGCGTCAGGCCCGGCTACCCGCCACGCTGCACCTGAATCCGCAAGCGCTCGTGAGCACTGACCAGTACTTCGCGCTATGGAAAGCGATCGGGCAGCTGGCGCCCGAGCCCGGCCTGGGCATCGCGCTGGTGACCGGGAGCGAAGCCGCAACGCATCCCCCTTTCATCGTGGCTGCGTTCCATGCGCGAGACTATCGCGACGGCCTCGAGCGGGTCGCCCGCTTCAAGCGGCTCTGCACGCCGGAGCAGTTGCATATCGTCGAAGAGGGCGGCGAATGCATCCTTGCCTCGGCCTGGCCGTACGCCACTGAACCGGAACCCGCCGTTGCCACCGACGTCACGTTCGCGATGCTGCTCGAACTCGGCAGGCGCGGCACAGGGCAACACGTGACGCCGCGTCGCGTGGAGTTCGTTCGTACCGGCCCGAGGGACGAGGTCTACCGCGCCTATTTCGGCTGTCCGATTCGCTACGGTGCTTCGCGCAATGCGCTCGTGCTGAAATCGACCGATCTGGGCCGTCCGTTTCCCGGCCACAATCCTGAATTGCTCGACATGCTGACCCCCGCACTGACGGCGGCGCTGGGGGAAATCGACGCGCGCAGCCCGATCCGCGAGCAGGTGAAAGTCGTACTCAAGCGATGCCTCGCAAGCGGCCGGCCGGAACTGTCGGGCGTCGCGCGCGACCTCGGAATGAGCGAGCGGACGCTGCAACGGCGCATCACGGACGAAGGCACGACGTTCCGGGATCTGCTTGCCGAAGCGCGACAGGAGCTCTGGCGCCGGTTGCTTGCGGACCCGTCCGCGGGAATCGATGAGGTGTCCTGCCTGCTGGGTTACCAGGACACGAGCTCGTTCTATCGCGCGTTCCGCGACTGGGAGGGCATCACCCCGAACCGGTGGCGTGAACTGAATTCGCCTGGCGTTGCGACCGAACCGGTCTGACGCGCGGACATACTGCCCCGAACTTCCCTCCGTAGCTACGACTGGTTGACGGCTACGCAGAAGCAGGCGCCCAAAGCGCGTCATCTTGTATGACGGTGACGTGCCCCGGACGAAAGATTGCTCAGCGCGCCGAACCAGGCCAGAACGGCGGAACTATCGGCCGGGTTGGCGAGGAAGCGACAGGATTTACCCCTATTGCGCGTCGTGTCGGCGTGCACGCCGCCGTGTTCTTTTCCATACAGTCAAAAAGTTGTAAAACTTCTTCTTGCATGTGGAATCGAGGCAGGGGCGGTAATGAAATGTCGCGATCATTCAGGTGAAAATCTTGACCATCGTTTCATTGCCCGACTGAATGCGGAGGAATTCTTATACCCCAATCTGGCAGCTATCTCCTTGATTGTATATTCCTTTTCCGCAAGATATCGCGACGTCAGATCTTGTCGGACAATATCGTACAGGCCGCTAAACGATGTGCCCATTTCCTGAAGCTTCCGCTGCAAACTCCGCATTGACATTCCGAGTTTTCTGGATTGTTCCGCAATATCCTGGCACGTAGGGTCATCATACATAAGACCGAGCAGCCGCCCGATGAGGTCGGACGGAACCCAGTGCGCCAGTTCAAATTCACGCTTGGCGCACGCTTTCCTCGCGACTTCGAATTCGATCGGATGGGCGAGCGGAAGGGCAATCTCCAGCACCGATGAGCTGAATTCGAGGTAATTCTCGTCGGCCTCGAATTCGATGGGGCAGTCAAAATATTCGGCGTAAGAACTCGCGTGTGGCGGCTCGGGAAAAACAAACCCTATTCTGGAAAAATCGGGATTGTGTCCGATCAAATCGCGTATCTGTCGACGTAAGGCGGTAAATACCATATCGGTATTTACGACAAGCAGGTCGGTACGATAGGTATAGCCGCCAACTATAATTCTCGCGGTCTCGCCTATTGTGGTTATCCGGATTCTGAAATAACTGATCCCGAGCAACGGATGCTCGAAGCCCATGCGCAGCGCATCGCCCAACGTTGGGCTCACCAGCATTGCGTGGCCGCGCAGGCCGTACGACGTCACCGGGATCGCATATCCGATATGCAGTCCGATCGCGCTGTTGCCGGTCGCTTCCAGCGCATTCGCAAACAGGACCATTTCCTGTGCATGCGTCACCATTGCACCGGGTCGCTCGATGTCTGCAGGAGAAATGCCGGTGCCTTTCAGCAAGACGTCGACCGGAACACCCATGCGCTTCATCAAATCGAGCGTGATGAAGATGGTGTGCAGTGGCGCTGGACATTGCGCAGCAGTGCGGCGAATCGCGTCGGCTACCGGCTTCATTCGACTCCTTGGATTCTAGTCCACAAGCAACTTTGTAAATACGACCTGACACCCGTACTCGTCCAATTCGCCGCGCTTCCACCCAAGACGCTGGTAAAAGCCATCGGCCCGCGAGCCTGGATCGGTCACAAGGGTGACATGATTCACTCCCTTGTCTTTCAGCCATGCAAGCGCACGGGCAAGCAGCTCGCGGCCGATGCCGACACCATGGAACCGCGGTGCCACAAACAAGGCCGAGATGAACGGCGTCTCGGTGATGACCGGCAGACAGACCCCGGCGACCTCGTCGCCACATTCGCAGATCCAGCCACCGCCCTGCCTGATTTTCTCGATCAGGAGGTTGCGGTTCAGAAGATGAACCTGATGGGGATGGATTCTATTCTCGCTCACGGAGAATCGCACATCATAAAAAGCGCCGACGTCGCGCTCAGTCATCGGTCGGTATTCTAGCTGCTCAGCAGTGGCCATGTTTTTACCGTCTCTCTTCTCGTTATGTGAAATTTACGTGGCGAAACTCGGATAACTATCTCACGATTTTTGCAAATTCTCCAACGAACGTGATCGCGGGTGTCAGATAGCCGTGGTGGTCAACTGAGCACCATAACGAACATCCGTCAACAGAATTATTGTGAGTGTTATTGATCCGTTTTGAAGTGTGTCGCTTGTTGTTCGCGATGGCGCAGTTGGCGCTGCATGGAAACCGTGGTATCCACGTGTTCGCTCCGGAGGCTGGAATCAAGCGATTCTGCCGGCGACGTCGTCGCACACCCCGCGAATTATCGGTTTGGCGTCGGCGCATGACGCTATGCACCGTGACCGAACATTTAGACGAAATGTTCGGTTAGCCCCGAAAATTATGGATGGCACCCTCAGTAAGACTCGAGCGCGGAAATTTCTAAATATGCAATAATCCGCAATAAAATACATTTCCTCAAATTTATAATGGAAATGGCATACAGGGGTAACACATTGGCGTGATCGGCACACATGCCGACTATAAATGATGCCATCGATTTGGTACGCTTCTTGCCAATCGAACTGAATGATTTGAGGTAGTTGGCAGTGCGCCGAGTCCCAATACTCAATCTGCTGAAATCATGGCGGCCAATGACCAGCCCGACGGCGCTCGTCATGATCGCGGGCGTTGTCCTTCCGATGATCGTTCTGGCAGTGGTTTCGCTCAGTGCGCCGCGCGACTTCGGCGGCGTCTCGTGGGGCGACTTCACTGCCGGGGCATACGAGCGGATTCTCTTCGATCGGGACTGGGATGGGGGACGCGTCCTTCAGCAGGGTTATCTCGCCATTTTCATCAGGTCGATGACCATGGCCGTACTGACCACCGCGGGATGTCTGCTGATCGGGTTCCCGACGGCGCTGTTCATGGCGACGCGCCCCCTGAAGTGGAAGGCCACGTTGCTGATCCTGGTCACGATCCCGTTTTGGACCTGCGTCGTCGTCCAGATGTACGGATTGATCATCGTCATTGCGGACGACGGCCTCTTGAATCAGATGCTGTCCCGAGCCGGCCTCATGCATGGCCCGCTCGGATTGCTCTACACCGATCTTGCGACGCTGATCGGTCTCGTCTATGCGTTCACGCCGTTCATGGTCCTGCCGATCTTCGCTGCGCTTGATGACTTCGACTGGCGGTTGGCCGAAGCGGCCTACGATCTGGGGGCACACAAGCCGGCGGTACTGGTCCATGTCGTCGTACCGTGTTGCCGTCCGGGCATCATGGCAGGAATTGGGCTCGTCTTTGTTCCGGCGCTGGGTTCCTATACGATCCCGGGGCTGCTCGGCGGTAACCACGCTTTCATGATCGGCAATCTGATCGACTTCCAGTTTGCCGGCGGACGGGATTGGCCTTTGGGCGCCGCGATGTCGTTCGCGTTGCTCGCCGCTGTGCTTCTGGCGATGCTCGCGTCTCGACTAGGTTCGCTCTTCCAACGGCAGGAGCGCGTTCATGATTTCGCCTGAACTGCGCCGGTTTCCGCTGACCGCAACGATCGCGTGCGCGGTGCTGGTGTTCCTCTATCTGCCGATGCTGACCGTGATGGCGATGAGCTTCAACGTCGGCCCGTCGGCCCTCATATGGGACGGGTTTGGCATTCGAGGTTACGTCGAGGCTTGGTCCGATCCGACACTGGTCCGCGCCGCGAAGAATTCACTGTTGCTGGCGCTGGCGTCGACGGTGCTCTCCACCACGCTCGCGACGAGCGCGGCGGTCGCCTGGTGGTCGAGAAGTGACCGGCGTGGTTTCGATTCGGTCGGACTCGTCATTGCGCTTCCGCTCGCGATACCTGAAATCGTGCTGGCGATCGCGACCATGATGCTGTTCTCGATGTTCGAGTCAGAGCTTGGATTCGGCGCCGTTCTGTTTGCTCATGTGGTGTTCTGTGTGCCGCTGGCCTATCTGCCGATCAAGGCCAGACTCAAGACGATCGATCGCACGCTGCTCGAGGCGGCCGCGGACCTGTCGGCCACGCCATGGGCTGCATTTCGGCAAATTACCGCGCCTTTGGCTCTACCCGGCATCATCGCAGGGGCTTTGCTGTCGTTCGTCGCGTCGATGAATGATTACGTCACCAGCTACTTTCTCGCCGGCGCCGGCATGACCACATTGCCGATGTATATCTTCGGTGCATTGAAGATCGGAATCACACCCAAGGTCAGCGCCGTGTCAACCGTCGTCATCGGCCTTTCGACAATCCAACTGACGGTAGTCTGGATCATCGGTGCGCGAGGTAAAAGAAGATCCAGGGCCGAGCAGTCCGAGATACACCACGCCAATCTCCACGCAATAGGAACAGCATGAAAAAAACAATCGGAGCGATGTTGCTTCTTGCCGCTGTCACGACCCAGGCCGCCGAGCTACATATCGGAAGCTGGCCGAACATCCTGCCTGTCAATTTGCTCAAGAAGTTCCAGGCTGATACCGGCATCGAGACGACACTCGACACCTATGCGAGCGATGCAGCGCTGACCCAGAAACTGCAGGCAGGAGGAGGGGGGTACGACGTTGTGGTTGCCGGAGACTACTACGTTCCGGTGCTCGTGAAGTCCGGCCTTCTGCTCAAGCTCGACAAGCGCAAGTTGCCGAATGTCGCAAACATCAAGCCTGAGTACCGTCATCCGTCGTTCGATCCCCAGCGGGACTACGCGATGCCCTTCACGGTCGTCCTGACCGGGTTTGCATACGACAGCGCGCGTGTGCCGGGTGGACGCCTCGACGATAGCTGGAAGTCGTTCTTCGAGCCCCCCGTCGCACTTCGCGGCGAGATCGGCGATCTGGACGTCGAGGAGGAACTGTACATGGCAGCGAGCTGGTATCTGGGACAGGATGAATGCACCGAGCGCCCCGACGATGCGAAACGCGTCCTCGACGTACTGCAGAAGCAGAAACCATTCGTGAAGACCTATAGCAACGACGGAACGGTCGATCGTCTCGCGTCCAGGCAAATCATCGTTCAGCACGTCTGGAACGGTGCGGCTGCGCGAGCACAGGATCGCTTGCCGACTATCCGATTCGTGTATCCGAAAGAGGGCGTCCGGCTGTTCATGGACAGCCTGCTTGTTCCGGCAAAAGCGCGAAATGTCGACTCGGCCTACAAGTTCATCGACTGGATGATGCGACCCGAGAACATCGCGCTGGTGACGAACGCGCTACGGTACAGCAACGAGATTATCGGATCGGAGCGCTACATTGATCCTGCGCTGCATGACAATCCTGCAATCAAGACGCCGGAGCAGTATAAGGATCGACTCAAGCCTTACAAGATGTGTTCACCTGCAGCGATTCAACTGCGTAACAAGGTCTGGCTGAAGCTGAAGGGAAATCAATGAAGCGCGCTGAACGTCGATGGTGTCCCGGATGACCGGTCCGCTCTGGCAGAAGTGGAGTCGATCGTGAACGAGGCGCGCCGCGCAAGCGCGCCAGCCACTGCCTCTGCCCGAATCACCCAATGCGGTCGTCGTCCCCAACGAGGATCGAACACCAGGGCACGGAGCCGGTAATCTGTCGCCGGCCCTGCCTGTGTTCGGCGACTCGCGAGATCTCAGCGCAGGCGGTTCGCGATCCCCCTCTCGATCGCGCTTTTTTTTCATACGGGTGTGGTGCGTCTGATTCATATAATTCGCATCCCTATATTTAATGATCGCAACATCCGAGAACCAAGGTGAGTGCTTGGCGCTCTTCTCTTCGAGAATACGATATGCAAAGCTACCGTGATTTGAAAGAGCAGATTCAGGAACTTCAAAAGCAGGCTGAGCTTGCTCGCACTCAGGAATTGGCGAGTGCGGTTAAGGAAATACAAAAATTGATCGAAGAATTCGACCTGATGCCAGAGGACCTGTTCTCTGAACGCAAGCTCAAGCTGCGTCGCGGCAAGCGTCGCGGCCCGGCCACTGTAAAGTATCGTGATCCGGAGTCTGGCGCCTTATGGAGTGGGCGGGGACGAGAGCCTCGGTGGATCGCTGGCCGTGCAAGGGAACAGTTCCTGATCCACCGGTCGAATTGGATCGCGGAGCCGGCGACATCATCGGCAACCGATGCACTGAGTTGAATTGCCATGCCATCGTCCGTCGTCACGCATCATCCCGAATACGGTCGTTGGCCACTGAGTGCCGGTCCGGTTCATGCATAGGCTTATGCCCTGCCATGTCCATATCCATGTCGCTCGACCGAATTCGCGTTGCGTTGGGACGCATTCGTGCTCGGGTTTCGAGTTGCATTCCCGCGGCGAATCGCAAGCCAATCGGTCTTCAATCGTCGAGCGTTCTTGTCGAGGATCCGAGCGGGGCCGATGTGGTCCTCGCCGCTACCATTTCTGCCGTCAGAGCGGAAGCGAGTGTCTCCGAACTCGAAAGTCTCGAAGTTCGGCACGCGAGGCTGCCGACCGCGCATTTTCCGAGCACTCGCGCTCACGTAGACCTGATCGGCTCACGTGTCCGGAAAGCTCAGTTCCACGCCGCGCGCGCCCGCGCCCACGCCAACGCTGCGGTTTTGATTTTCATGGGCGGAACGGAGGATCACTTGGGTTCGCCGTTGGAAGACCTCAAGCGCCACGCGGAGCAAGCGAAACAGGCGCAAGTACTCGCAAGTGATCTCCTGGAAATTTCGCTCACATTAGAGCGCAGGGAAAAATCTCGTTCCCCGCGATGCCGATGAAGACACATTTCAAAGTCCGGCCTCTCGGAGTCAAGCGCGTAAGCGTGTTCTTTTCCGTTGCATGAAGCGACCCCGCGAAGGAAGGCCTGTGAGCTTGGCCGGGACCGACAACGGTGCTGGCAATATCCGCTGCGCCGCGATGGTCGTGTTCGCGACGATCGTGATGAAGTGGCTGCATTGATGCGCGCTGCGTTGCCGGGCGGTATGGGCAACGCGTGATTGCCGGAATGATGGACGACCGCACGTTCCCGCGTACAACACGCTTCGCTTCCCGCAAACACTGAACGACAGAATGTGCCGGCATCGATTCCGACGCCGGCACATTCTGCGTACCGGTCGAAACGCTGCCGCGGGCCGTGGTCGGCATCGCAACGGAGCCGTATCGCGATTCGATGAGGATTTCAACGTGTCACTTCACCCGTGAAAAACGCAGCGACGCGTTTCGCGTCGTGCCCGCGCGAGGCTTGTATCACGTCGCGGCCACGAACCCTGTCATACCGCTGCGCGCATTGGCGTCGGCCGCGAGGCGTCGTTCCGGTTCCGTCGCATGGGTGCGATCCCATGCAAGTACCTTGGGGGGCATCAGCCGGTGCCAAAGCGGCGGAATCATCGCGACGACGATCGTCGTCAGGTAGCCGCCGATCATCATCGGCGCATCGGCAAACGGCTTGAGATCCTGATAGGGCACTTCGCCCTGAGCATGATGATGCGAATGGCGCGTCAGGTTGAACATCGACCGTGAACTGCTCGTTCGAGCCGCAGAGAACCGAGAACATGGGCCCGCCAGCCCAACGTCGGCACGTGGAGCAGCGACACAAACCAACTTCGTGGTGGTTCTGGGGCGTCACTTCGATCGCGCCGCACAGGCGAGTGCCTTTCATACCCACTCCCTACAAGTTAGTCGCGGCATCGGATGGGTAGCCCGCCCGTACGTCAAGCAAGGCTGGCGTGCGCCAGCCTTGCCTTTAGCCAGATTTAGCCTTCCTGCGGTTTGCGCCAGTCGTCCGATGCCTCGGTGCCGGCGATGGGGTGAGTCCAGGTGATCTTGCGGTAAGCCATGGCCACCTTGACCAGTTGCGTGTACGCAGCCTTGTCCGGATCCTGCGCATGCGGCAGCACCGTGTTGATGTTGACGATGGTGGCGTCTTCGAGCTTGGTGGTGAAGAAGTGCTCCTGCTTGCCTTCGGTCGAGGTGCGGTACCACTTCACTTCCACTTCGGGGAGCATTTCACCGGAGGCCAGAGCCTGGTACAGCAGCGGCGTGGCCTTGTTCAGCGGCGAGGTGAAGATGAACGGCTTGTGCACCCGCTGGCCCGAGGGCTGGCCGCTCTGCGGGTCGGTCGGGGTAGCGATCAGGTGCTCGATTTCCTGAACCAGGATCTGGTCTTCGTGGCCTTCCTGGTAGACGTTGCCGACGGAATCGGCGGTGAAGGCGCCTTTGGTGATGTTGCCTTGGGTCTTGCCCTGGATGCTGATATAGGCGGGTGTAGGCATTGTTTTTACTCCGTTTTGTTATGGCGGGCCCCCATGGCCCGATGCGCCATCAGTGATAGCAACACCTATATCGCAATCGCTGTGCCATGCTGCCGTGTTTCATAAAATAAATATGTAAATCAATGGCTTATGTTTCGATTTGGCTTGTGCCAACTCGTTTCGAGTCGGCTAAGCAAGCCAGCGACTCCTTTCAGATAGGTCAAGATTGACTCGTCAGCTGGCAAGCTATTGAAATCAAAGAGGAAAAATCTGGGTCATTCTTGACCTGGCCGGGTCAGGAATGACCCGGCTGTCATTGCAGCAACGTGCCTGGCAGCGCGAAACCGTGGAACAAGCGCTGGGTGAACGGGTTATTGCTCTTGTCCGCGGTGATTCGGTAACGCATGCCGCCATCGCTGGCCGTAAAGCTGAGGTCGACGGTGGTAGCCGTTGCGCCATTGAGTCGTGCCTGACTCAGCAGGCGGAACAGCGACCATGAGCCCTTGTAGACCAGGCTGCTGCTGTTGCCATCGCCGTTGACGAGCGTCATGCGGCTTTCCGGGCTACCGCCAAGCGTGTTGGGCCAGATGACGCCGACAGTCTCGCTGGGCCCGTGGTTATAGGTGATAAGTTGTCCTTGGATATTCAGCACGCTGCTCCGTCGAGTGGGTGCCAGGCCAAGCGGCTCGAGGGTGAAATGCACGGCCATCGCACCGCGGCTGTTGAAGAAGGCATCGCGGATCCGATCGGCTGCCTCCAGCTGCTTTGGCACATCGGTGCGCATCAGGTAGCCCCCTCGACGCGCTGAATAGAGTGCTTCCAGGTTGTCGTCCAGGAACAGCTTCAGGTACTTGTCCTTGAAGTCCTGCAACTTGCCTTGTGGGCCGAAGAAGGCGGTGAAGTCCTCGACGGAGGCATCGGTGCGACTGTTCGGATTGAACGGATAGAAGTTGGCCAGGCGCTGGCTATAGAAGCTGAAGACCTCGGCATTCCAGCGCTTTTCGAGCTCGCGCAGCGCCTCGATCAGCAGCACGTCGGAGGACTCGTCGGCCAGCTTTTTCACCTGGCGGTTGAGGGGCTCCGGCAGGCCGGTAGCCACCCGATGCAGATTACCCAGCGGATCGGTGCCGCGCAGCGCAAAGCGGTCCAGCATCACCGTCAGCGCCGCTTTGCCCCGGTCCGGGCTGTCCTGCACCTTCACCAACATATCCTGGACGCTGCCGATGGCCTGCATCGTCTCGTCCAGATAGGAAGGCTTCTCGCCCTTGGCTTCAAGCAATGCTGTCAGCGGTGTGAATGCCTGAGCAATCTTGGCGATATCCTGGGCTTCGCCGTCGGGGCCGCTCTTTGCCGCGGTGGCAGTGCCTTCGGTCCGCGCCGCGTCCGACGCCGCCTTGGACGTCAGATCGGTGTTGTCGCGCACGGTTTCCAGAAGCCTGCGCAGGGGCGCCGCCGGGCTGTTCACGGCGCCGAGCACGTTGGCTGCGGTGCCGATATCGTCGAAATTGGCGACCTCGAGCTGGTTTAACCCGCGGCGCCAATTCTCGATGTAGTCACGGCTGTACAGCGCGCGGACACGCGCGACGAGGGCTTGCTTGTCTGCTTCCGAATAGTCGACGTTCCGCCGTTCGCCCAGCACCCATTGGTCAACGACGGCCAGCGCGGCGACATCCTGATTGCGCGGCTCGAAGTAGTTGCGATAGCCCTTGGCGGTCAGCAGCGCGTCGATGCGCGTACCGTGGTGTTCGCCACCCTCGGCTGCAGCGGTTGTGGATTGGTAGACGATGTCATAGGCCGGACCGATCTCATTACGCAGATCCAGTGGTGTCCGCAGGACGTCGCCTACCTGGCTGCGCATCGCCATGTAAATGCGCTGCGGCGAGGGAATCTGCCGCAATTGCCGCTGCACATCGGATACCCGGGCGGCATACTGCGGGAGCGACACATCGGCATACTTCAGCGCGTAATCGAGATGGCTCGACAAGGCGCGTTGCACCGGCGCCTCGCCAGGAAATGCCGCCTGCCACTCCTTTCTCATCCAGTCTTCCACGAAGGGAGCGCGGCGGTTGGCCCGGTCCTCGATCATGCGATACACCCGAAGGGCGCTGAGCCGCTACACCTGGGACCTGTTCGACCGCCTCACGCACTACGAAGACGAGCGCCTGCAGGCCGACTACAGCTACGACGCCCTCGGCCGACGGCTGACGAAGTACAGCAAGGCGCACTACGAAGAACGCAGAGAAGCAGGCCCGCACTGGAACCGCGCCGAGCGCGTCAAGCGCAACCGCGAGCTGCAATGCGGCTTTACGTTGTACGGGTGGGACGGCGACACGCTGGCGTGGGAAAGCAAGATCGCCGACGAAGATGGCTTCGGCGCGCGCACCACGCATTACGTGTACGAGCCGGGCAGCTTTGTGCCGGTGGCGCAGGCCGTGCGGCAGGACGCGATTGAACTGCCCGACCAGCCCGAGTACGGCGACTACTACCGGCAGGACGAAGACCCGCTGTGGCTGCCGCCGCCTCCGCCGCCTCCGATCAACAGCCTTGCGTGGTACCAGTGCGACCACCTGGGCACGCCGCAGGAGTTGACGGACGAGCAGAGTGAGATCGCGTGGGCGGCAGAGTACCGCGCTTGGGGCGTGGTGAAAGAGGCACTGCGCAAGGCATCGGATAGCCGAGTCGAGCGGCACAATCCGATCCGGTTCCAGGGACAGTACCATGACCGGGAGACCGGACTGCACTACAACCGGTATCGGTACTACGATCCGGAGGTGGGGCGGTTTGTTGGCAGGGATCCGATTGGGTATGCGGGTGGGATTAACGTTTACGAGTTTGGTCCGAATCCGAACGAGTATCTAGACCCGTTGGGATTGACTGCTGCGAAGCTCAAGACGAATCTTGAGCGCGCTGGTCGACCTGTGCTCCCTGGCCAGACTCCGCACCACATTGTTCAGGAAAACTGTCGGAAAGGAATGCCCAACAGCCATGTTCAGAAATCTCGCGAGATTCTTGAACGCAGTGACATCGGTATTGACTCCGCTTCAAACGGGGCAGTTTTATGGGGGGCGAGTAACACTCAAGTGGCAGCACCAGGCCACCCCGGACGGGCAGGCGCTGCAAGCAATGGCAACTATCATGCTGGTCGACATGTTCACAGTGCACTTAACGATAAACTGATTTATCAAGTGCTTAAAGGTGTTGAAAAGCGTGGAGGAAACGTAGAGAACGCACTGAAGGATTTAGGTCGACGCCTAGAGTCAGGATCTTGGAAGGCGACGTTTGATTGCTGTTGTGATTAGGATAAAGAGATGCTTTTGCAAGAGTCATTAATTAAAAATCAGCTTGAAGCTCTTCATTGTGAATTTGAGGGGCAGCCAAAACTGGATTGGTATGACGAGTATTTGAGGGTGGCCTCCACCATTGATGAATGGAGATTTTCGACCGGTGACTATTTCTCGCCTGCCCCTTACGAAGCTGAGCGAGGAGGGTTTCCTTCTCCAAAGCTTGTTAAGAGGAAATACAAAGACGTCGATGAAGCTCGATGGCTAGGTAAATATTGCGCCGGCTTTCTGGGGGGGCAGCACTTGGTTACTGTAATGCCTGGTGAGCCAAGCATTCAAGCGCTCGACGCTGATTTCTTTAATATGACCGAGGAAGGGGGAGTCACCATTCTGAGCATTTCGTGCAAGAGCATGCACCGGCTGGAAAGGCGCAGTTCCAGAGTGATCGGTCTGCGTCGATTTATCAATTTAGGAAAAGATTCTAAGCTGTACATGGGCGTTGGAGAGGGAGGCGCGTGCTTTGCGTTTCTCTACGAATATTTGTCTGATCGCCCAGTAGCTGCACGTGGGGCTTCGAATCGGACTGGTTCTGAAGCTCGTTGGGAGTTTCACTATGATGATGCTGGAGAATTAAACAAAATCACATCAGGCCCGAGCGTGATGTGGGAAAAGAACAGGTAGCGATGACGCGTTAGAGGGAGTTGGTTATGAAGGCATGGAGTGGCGTAGAGAAAGATGCGAAGCCGATCCTTGATTATGTGAAGAGGCCAATTTTCTTTGATGGGCCATATAAAGGTGTCGCTACTGGTAAAAAAGTTATTTTTGCTGCTTTGCAGGCGGCCGAGTACTCTACTGATGATTCTGGAGATCAATTTCCGGATTGGCAGGCAATTTTGGAGTCTATTACTCCTGCTTGGCCAGATATGCCGCGCAGCATCGAAAATAAAATTATGGAGGTGCTCGATCAAATTCATGGGAAAAATTACTCTGGAGTAAATGAATCTCCATTGATTCACAATATGGAGGGTGATGTTTCAAGATTACTTCACTGCTACGCCTACGGAGAGGTCCATCCGTTGTGGAGGCAGATTGAACGGATTTACCTTGGTGGTGGTATTCCGTGTGGTTGGGAAGGAAACTATCCCGATGGTGAAGTGGTGGTTTTCTCAAATCATCCCATTCCTTGACAAGAACGGAGTCAGGTTCACTTCCGCATGGAGAGCGGTAAGTCGATGCCGTGCTGATTGGCTCAGCACGGCCAAATCAAATGGGAGTGGATGTGTAAGGCTTCGCCAACATCGACCTCAACGGCTGAATCACAAAGAACGGGGCCAAACCTGCTCCCGTTCTTGGAGACCTGACAGAAGAACGCCATGGATTTTTTGAAACCACTCGTCGCCAACCTCGTGTTTGTCGCGTTGGCCTTTCTGTTCCTTCGATGGCTATATGGAAGGATATACGACCAACTTACCGAGAGCAGGCGGGTCGCCGAGAGCACCCTGACGCTGGCGCAGTATCTGCAGAAGTACCCGCGGTGCAGGACGCCACGCGGCATTCAGTGCGCCGCCTGTCATTCGATGAGTATCAGGAACTGGGGCCTCAAGGGAAGCGATGATCCGCGCCGCATCTTCATCTGCAACCACTGCAACACGAGGCTTTACCGTACCGATAATTGGTGAAAGAGGAGGGTGGTGCGGGCGTCAATGCAGTCACTCGCACTCACTCGCGATTCAAGAATAGTTGTCCCGAGAACGGGGGCAGGCCCACTTCCGGCGCGGGGAACGGTGGGCGGGGCGAATGCCGGCGAACCGTTTGCGTTGCATCGGGGCAGTGCCACGGGGGAAACCAGTGCGTACAAGAATTTTCTACCGCCTGCTTACGGCGGGGTTTGCCGCCGCGATCTCGGTCGCTTCGGCCGGGGCGGGCCTATGGGCGGCTTGGGCAACCCACCAGAGCTATACCAGCAACAAGCTGCTGTATCGCCCGTATGCGATCACGACGCAATACTTCGACGACACGAGCCGGAAGTATGGCATTTACCTGTCGAACGCGGGGCTCGGCCCGGCGATCATCAAAAGCATGACGGTCACGGTGGGCGGCAGGAGATACACCGGCCTGGGCCCCAGCATCTGGCCGCGGTTCCGTGCTGATATGGGGGTGAGCGCAACGCGCTGCTTCAGGACAGGGTGGCCTCTACAAGATAGCGTCATGAAGGCGGGTGAGGAGGTACCCCTTTTCACGGTGTCGGAGGTGACAAATCTGGCATGCCAGGCGCAGATGCTGAAACTGCTCGCCGACAACAGCATCGTTATCGAGATCAAGTACGCGTCGCTGTACGGCGACGAATTCTCGGCCTCGGGAGATATGCGCCTGAACGACGATACGGCGCGTCAATTGGTCGAGCAGTTCAAGCATTACCAGTGAGGCACTGGGCCAGCCTGGTTTCCAGTGTCGAGAGTCCATGCCGTGCCGCCTTGGCACGGCCAAATCTAATAGGAGTGGATATGCAAGACATCGTTCGCGAAGGCGATATGACAGACCACGGCGGAGTGGTCATGCAGGGCTTCGACAATACCGACCTCAATGGCCGGAAGATCGCTGGCCTGGGGCACCTGGTGAGCTGCCCGAAGTGCAAGGGCGTTTTCCCCATCGCCGAGGGCAGCCCCAACTACGACATTGGCGGCGTGCCGGTGGCGCTGCACAACATGAAGACCGCCTGCGGCGCCAGCCTGATCGCCAGTGGCTCGCAGGGCAGTGTGGGGTGAGACGTATTTTGTTAATCGGTCTCGCTTTGTCCAGAACGGGATCAAGAAAACCTCGATGCGATGATCGATGAGATGCGGGGCAGCAGAAATAAGTGTAAGAATTGATTCCGCCAGTTCTTATATCAGTTGAGCGGATGGCTTTACCGGGCGTCATTGTTGAGTCAGGTATGGCTCAAGCATCTCGATGGCTTCTGGTGCTATGCCGCTATCGTGTGGGGCTTCTTTCTGCTCGCCATGACCGAGCAGCTTCTCGAGCCGCTCAAGCAACTGCGCGACGAGCGCCGCGCCGCATGAACGTGGCGCGTCGGAGCGTGTTCTCCGTCTTCAAACGGTAGCCGGCCGGCCCGCGTCGGGCGGGTCGGATGCACGCCTGGCTCGCCAGCGCATGAGGGGTTTTCTTTGCCACGCCAATCTGGTTGCAGCGCGGATTAAAGCAGCGACGCAGCCGCGAAGGAGAAGGGCTCTCCCTTGCCGATCACGAAGTGATCCAACAGTTGGATATCGACAAGCGCGAGCACGGTTTTCAACTGCTGCGTGATCTGCTTGTCGATGGTGCTCGGCCGCGTGTGGCCCGATGGGTGGTTGTGCGCAACGGCGACCGCCACGGCATTATGTTTCAACGCTCGTTTGACAACGACACGCGTTGACCTGCTCCCCGCGTTTGTTCGGTCGGACAACGGCGCCGAATCTACCGCTGCCAAGGTCATGCGCTGGTTGCGAGACGCTGCAATCGGTCCAGCCTTCATCGCGCCTGGCAGTCCATGGCAAAACGGATTCGTCGAAGGCTTCAACGGCAAACTGCGAGCCGAATTGCTAAACCGCGAATGGTTCCGCAGTCGCGCCGAGGCCAAGGTGCTCATCGAACGCTGGCGGCAGTTCTATAACGAGCGCCGGCCCCACAGCGCTCGTCGCTACCAACCTCCGGCCACGGTTCGTCGAGCCTGGCTGGATTCCGATAATATCGAGGCGAGACTCACTGCCTGATTGGTCACAGAATTCCGCCGCAGGTCAACCATCGAAGATGTAGGCGATGTTGCTGCTTTCCTGTTGTCTGACCCGGCTGCTGGCGTGACGGGTGAGATTACCCATGTGGACGCAGGTTTCTCGACCGTTGTCCCGGGCATGGAAGACTGAGGTTTCCAGCTGCCGCGGTCCAGGTTCAAACGCGGTTTCGCGGCCACGGTCTCCACACCGGCGCATACTTCTCGGCGCCATCGCCGATCGCGGTGTGGCGGTACGAATGCGACATGCTCAACCAGCGCATCGGCTCCATGTGCCTGGACGGCCACCGGGTCAGTCGGCTCACCTACGGTACCTGTTCCCGTTCAGCAAATATCCTCGGGCTGATCGGAACAGGGATTCCCTGATCGGGATGGTCTACTACCGCTTCAAGGAGAATGTGCGCCGCGGCGATGGCGCGGGGGAATCGAGGGCCGGCAAACGAGCGGGTGGCCGGAAACCGGAATCGGAATCTGTATCGCGAAGAGCAAGCAGCCGACACGCGCCGGCCCATATCCGGCACCGGAGGGATTCCGCCCGTCGCGACGTCACCCGCCCGTCACCGGCGGGAAAAACGCGACCTCGCTGTCCTCCCGCACCACGAATTCACCCGTCACCATCTCGAGGTTGACGGCCGCGCGCACGGGCCGGTCCATCCGCAGCGCGTCCGCGCTGCGGGCGTCGCGCGCGGCCAGCGTGCTGCGCAGCGCGTCGACGGTGAGTTCGCGTGCGTCGACCTCGACGGTTTCCTCGTCGCGCTCGAGTTGTTCGCGAATGCTTGCGAAGTATTTGATCGTCAGTTTCATTGCGATGTCTTGAATGGAGTCGGCGGAATCGGAAAACGCGCGGTGGACCGGCTCAGCCCCAGCGCCGCATCGCCTGGTCGTCGTGCGCCTTCGCCTCGACCCAGCCGGATTCGCCGTCGTGCCGGATCTCCTTCTTCCAGAACGGCGCGTGGGTCTTCAGGAAGTCCATCAGGAATTCGCACGCATCGAACGCACACGCGCGATGCGCGGCGGCCACCACGACCAGCACGACAGCCTGGCCGAGCGGAATGCGCCCGACGCGATGCACGATCTTCACCGCTTCGAGCTGCCAGCGCGCGCTGGCTTCCTCGACGATGCTCCAAAGGGCCTGCTCGGTCATCGTCGGGTAGTGCTCGACCTCGAGCGCGACGACATCGTCGACATCGCCTTCGTTACGCACGACGCCGAGAAAATTCACGACCGCGCCGACATTCGGATTGCGAACGATCGGTGCAAGCTCCGCGCCTGCGTCGATCGGCGCGTACTGCACGCGCACTTCGAAGCCGGCGGTAATCGCGGGCGGCGGTTCGTGGTGCGGGTCGGCCGCATCGACGGGAGGCGGGTGGCCGCCGGCACGCAACGGATCGTCCGGCAGCCCGGCAGGGGATTCGGTGAAGGTCGTCATGACTGGTTCTCCATTTGGCGGCGCGTGCGGTGTCGCGCGGCGGCGCTCAGCCGCCGACGAGCGACATGCGCACGGTCGGATAGGTCTTGCCCGGCACGCGGGCCGGCCGCGCGGCCCGGCGCTCGGAATAGCGGTCGTCGCGGTGCGTCCAGCGATCGCGCACGGCGGCGGCGAGGTCGGCGCTCGACGCTGCTTCGTCGAGCCACGGCCGCAGGTCGGTGCCTTGCGTCGCGAACAGGCACGTATAGAGTGTGCCGTCGGCCGACACGCGGGCGCGCGAACAGGTGCCGCAGAACGGATGCGACACGCTCGCGATGAAGCCGACCTCGCCTGCACCGTCGATGTGCGCGCAACGGATCGCGGTCGCATCGTGCGCCGGTTCGCCGACGAGCACGAGCGGATAGTGCGCATCGATCAGCGCGCGCATCTGCGCGGCCGGCACGACCTTGTCGCCCGACCAGAAGCTCGCGCCGCCGACATCCATGTATTCGATGAAACGCACGGCCACGCCCGTATGCCGGAAGTGCCGCACGAGCGGCAGGATCTGGTCGTCGTTCACCCCGCGCTCGATCACCGCGTTGACCTTGACCGGCGCGAGCCCGGCCGCCTGCGCGGCCTCGATACCGGCCAGCACGCGCGACACGGGCACGTCGGCGTCGCTCATCCGGCGGAACATCGCGTCGTCGAGCGCATCGAGGCTGACGGTCACGCGCGACAGACCCGCGTCGCGCAGCGAACGCGCCTTCGCGGCCAGCAGCGAGCCGTTGGTCGTCAGCGCGATTTCGACGGGCTTGCCGTCGACGGTCGTCAGCGCGGCGAGGCGTTCGATCAGCGCTTCGAGGTTGCGGCGCAGCAGCGGCTCGCCGCCCGTGATGCGGATCTTTTCGACGCCGAGCGACGTGAACGCGCGGGCGATCTTTTCCAGTTGCGCGAACGACAGCCGTTCGGACGACGGCATGAACGCATAGTCGGCGCCGAAGCTTTCGCGCGGCATGCAGTAGCCGCAGCGGAAATTGCACTGGTCGATGACGGACAGGCGCAGGTCGCGCAGCGGGCGGCCGAGCGTGTCGGTCGGGCGGGGGAAGGCGCCGGGCGATGCGCCGCCGGAAGCTGCGGCGGCGGCCGGCGCGGCGGAAACGATGGCATTCACGATCGGTTCGTCGGCCTGCATGAAGTAAGCGAAGGGGCGGCGCCGGTCGGCCGTGCGCATGCCGAAATGGCGGCGCACGGCGCGCGACGAGCCTCCTCGTGAGGATAGTCCGCCGGGTTTTTCCGGCAGGGACACAATCGCGCCCGAATTGCAGGAATACAGTTCGCGGCGCGGGACGCGCGGCGCATGCGCGGCAGCGGGCGCGTGTCGGGCGTCGCGCTCATGAGAGCCACGGCGCGAATTCGTAATACGGTACCGCGTCGCCGTTCGCGATGCGTCGCCCGGCCGGCAGCCGGGCCAGCCCGCTCGCCTGCACGAGCGACTGCAGCGTGCCGGCGCCTTGCTGGCGCAGCGTATCGAGGACGGGCATGCCGTCGAGGCCGACCGTGCAGTGCACGCGCACGAAGCGCTCGCGCTGCGCGTCCGGTTCGAAGTCGCCGTCGATCGGCAGCGACGGCACGATCGGCAGGCGTGCGGCGCGCCCCTGCAGGCGGCGGATCAGCGGCGCGACGAACAGCGCGAACGCGGTCATCGCCGCGCCGGGGTTGCCGGGTAGCAGTACCACCGGCCGCGTGTCGAGCCGCGCGAGTGCAACCGGCTTGCCGGGCTTCATGCGCACGCCGGCGACGATGAACGATGCGCCGAGCGCGTCCAGCGTGGGGCGCAGCAGATCCTTGTCGCCGACCGACGCGCCGCCGACGCAGATCACCAGGTCGCAGCCCGCGTGCAGATCGCGCAGCGCGCGATCGACGGCGGGCGCGGTGTCGGCGGCATGCAGACTCATCGCGACCTCGGCGCCGGTGCCCGAGACCAGCGCGCCGAGCATCGGCGCATTGCTGTTGTAAATCTGTTGCGGCGCACGCGGCTGGCCGCACGCGACGAGTTCGTCGCCGGTCGTCAGGATGCCGACGCGCAGCGCTGGACGCACGTCGATACGCGCGAACCCTTGCGCGGCGGCCACGCCGACATGCATCGCGCCCATGCGCACGCCGGCCGGCACGAGCAGGTCGCCGGCGCGCACTTCCTCGCCCCGGCGGCGGATGTGCGAGCCGCTGCGCTGCGGCGCGTCGAACGCGACCCGGCCGTCCTGCTCGTGCGCATGCTCCTGCATCACGACGGTGTCCGCGCCGGGCGGAATCAGGCTGCCGGTGAAGAGGCGCGCGGCCGTGCGCGGAGCCAGCGGCGCCGGCATGTCGCCCGCATAACAGCGTTGCGCGACGTGCAGCGGCTCACCGAGTGCGAGATCCGCGTGACGCACGGCGTAGCCGTCCATCGCACTCTGGTCGGCCGGCGGCTGGTCGAGCACGGCGGTGAGCGGCGCGGCCAGCACGTGGCCTGCCGCCTCGGCGACCGGGACGGACAGGGTGGCCCCGAGCGGCGCGAACGCGCTCGCGAAATGCTGCTGAGCGGTATCGAAATCGGTCAGTGGTTTCATCAGGAGAAGTCCGGGTGTGCTTGCGCAAGCGCCGGTTGGTCGGGGTGAACGGCGTCGGGCGACACGTACTCGACGAAGCCGTCGTTGCGGCAGAAGCCGAGCAGCCGCACGCCGGCTTCGCGGGCGACGTCGATCGCGAGCGACGTCGGCGCCGAGATCGTCGCGATCATCGGGATGCCGACCCGCGCGGCCTTGCGCACCAGTTCGTAGCTCGCGCGGCTCGACAGGAACACGAAGCCGTCGTGCAGGTCGGCGCGGCGCCGCGCGAGCCGGCCGATCAGCTTGTCGAGCGCGTTGTGGCGGCCGACGTCCTCGAA
>NZ_LDVA01000374.1:0-21681 GCF_050768715.1 Burkholderia sp. ZZQ-2
CTGAATGGCAAGACCGCAGTCGTCACGGGCGCCGCGAGCGGCATCGGCAAGGAAATCGCACTCGAGCTCGCGAAAGCGGGCGCGGCCGTCGCGATCGCCGACCTGAACCAGGACGGCGCGAACGCCGTTGCCGACGAGATCGTCAAGGCGGGCGGCAAGGCGATCGGCGTCGCGATGGACGTGACGAACGAGGAAGCCGTGAACAGCGGTATCGACAAGGTGGCCGAAACGTTCGGCTCGGTCGACATCCTCGTGTCGAACGCGGGCATCCAGATCGTCAACCCGATCGAGAACTATTCGTTCTCCGACTGGAAGAAGATGCAGGCGATCCACGTCGACGGCGCATTCCTGACGACCAAGGCCGCGCTCAAGCACATGTACAAGGACGATCGCGGCGGTGTCGTGATCTACATGGGTTCGGTGCACTCGCACGAAGCGTCGCCGCTGAAATCGGCGTACGTGACGGCCAAGCACGGCCTGCTCGGCCTGGCCCGCGTGCTGGCGAAGGAAGGCGCGAAGCACAACGTGCGCTCGCACGTCGTGTGTCCGGGCTTCGTGCGCACGCCGCTGGTCGACAAGCAGATTCCGGAGCAGGCGAAGGAGCTCGGGATCAGCGAAGAGGAAGTGGTGAAGAAGGTGATGCTCGGCAATACGGTCGACGGCGTGTTCACGACGGTGCAGGACGTCGCGCAGACGGTGCTGTTCCTGTCGGCGTTCCCGAGCGCCGCGCTCACGGGCCAGTCGTTCATCGTCAGCCACGGCTGGTTCATGCAATGAAGCCGCACGCCCGCACCGAAAAGCAGGCCGTCGATGCGGCGGACCTGCATCACGAGGCCGGCGCACCGGCCGCCGCGCGCACGCTGCCGTACGAAACGATCGCGCTCGTGCTGCAAGGCGGCGGCGCGCTCGGCGCGTACCAGGCCGGCGTGTTCGAAGGGCTGCACGAGGCGGGCATTCCGCTCGACTGGATCGCGGGCATCTCGATCGGCGCGCTCAACACCGCGCTGATCGCGGGCAATGCGCCCGAGCATCGCGTCGAGCGGCTGCGCGAGTTCTGGGAAACGATCTGCAAGCCGGCGTTCTTCCCGACGGTTCCGGCCGCATTCGAGTTCGCGCTGTTCAACAGCATCGACCAGGTTCGTACGTTCTTCACCGCGTCGCAGGCCGCGAGCGCGATGATGCAGGGCCAGCAGGGCTTCTTCGTGCCGCGCTTTCCGCCGCCGCTGCCGGGCGTGTCGGATCATCCGGAGAAGATCAGCTGGTACGACACGTCGCAATTGCGCGCGACGCTGCTGAAGCTGTGCGATTTCGACCGGATCAATTCGGGCGAAACGCGCGTGTCGGTCGGCGCGGTCAACGTCGGCACCGGCAACTTCGTGTACTTCGACAACTCGCGCATCCGTCTGGCACCCGAGCATTTCATGGCGTCCGGCGCGCTGCCGCCCGCGTTCCCGCCGGTCGAGATCGACGGCGAGTACTACTGGGACGGCGGTGTCGTGTCGAACACGCCGCTGATGGAAGTGCTCCGCGCACGGCCGCGCCGCGACACGCTCGCGTTCCAGGTCGACCTGTGGAGCGCGCGCGGGCCGCTGCCGCGCACGATGGCCGACGTCGCCGAGCGCACGAAGGACGTGCAGTACTCGAGCCGCACGCGCTTCGTGACCGACACGCTGCAGCGCGAACAGCGCTACCGCAACGTGCTGCGCCACGTGCTCGAGCAGGTGCCGGAAGAGCAGCGCAAGGCGGATCCCTGGTGCGTCGAGGCCGATGCGATGTCGTCCAGCAAGAAGTACAACATCCAGCACCTGATCTACCAGCAGAAGGCGTACGAGCATCACTACAAGGACTATCAGTTCGGTCTGTCGACGATGCGTGACCACTGGTCCGCGGGTCTCGACGACATCCGCAAGACGCTCGCAGTCAAGGACGGCCTCGCGCTGCCCAACAACGACGCGGGCTTCGTGACGCACGACATTCACCGCAAACGGTAATGCCGTGCGCGACGGATCGGCGCGTTGCATGCGCCGATCCGTCCTCTTCTCCGATCAGACATGCCGATCTTCATTGCACTGTTCGCGCTCATCGCTGCCGGATGGGGCGCGGTTCACCTGTTTCACGTCATCGCCGCACAGTTCGGCCAGCCGGTCGCGATCGCGGCCGCCGTGCTCGCCGCCGCGATCCTGATCGCGCTGGTCGCCTGGTGGATCAAGCGCCACCGCGACATCGCACCGAATACGAAGGAAGAAGGCTGGACCCACGTCGTGCATCGCGCGTGGGGCGAGCTGCGCGTGTCCGCGACGCAGGGGCTGCTTTGGCTGTCGTACGACGGCGCGGACGGCCGCTATACGCTGTCGCAGCTCGACGGCTGCCAGGCCGCGCCGATCGGCGGCCGCTGGCACCTCGTCGTGCACGTGCGCGATGGCGTGCGCAGCGAATGGAAGCTGCCGATGATGGACAAGCGCGACGCGCAACGCTGGGCGCGCGTGCTGACGCTCGCGAAGGACAACCGGCTTTGAGACGGCATGCCGTGAATGCACGGGGACGGCATGCACGCATGAACCGCCGCGCCGCCTGGCCCGCATGCCGGTGCGCTATCGCGCGCCGAGCGCCCACAACGCATCGAGTACATGCTGTGTCGCCCGCTCGACCGGCCCCGCCCGATGGGCGATACCCAGCTCACGCCACAACGCCGGGCGCAACGCCCGCATGACGATGCGCGCATCGGGTAGCGGGGCGCCCGCCTCGTGCGGCAGCAGCGTCGCGCCGTAACCCGCGGCGACCAGGCTCTTGATCGCATCGTTGTAGTTGAGTTCGATCCGCGGCTCCGGCCGGTGGCCGCCGAGCGCGAACCATTCCGTCGTCAGCCGTGACAGGCGGGTGGTCGCATCGTTGAGAATCAGCGGGCGGGCGGCCAGATAGCCGGGCGTCACGCGCGCCGGAAGCGGCCAGTCCGCCGGCAGAAACGCCATCACCGGATCGCGCCGCCACGCGCGGATCGACAGCCCCGCGACCGCCGTCTGCGGCAGCGCCACCAGCCCGACATCGAGCGTGCCCTGTGCGATGCGCGCCAGCGTGTCGTGCGACGTGAGCACCGCGATCTGGACATCGATATCCGGATGCTGCTCGCGCAAGCGGGCCACCGCCTGCGGCAGCAGGTGCGCGATCGCCCCGGTCGATGCGCCGAGGCGTACGCGTCCGGTCAACCCCTGCACCTGTCGCTGCACATCGTCCAGCGTGGATTCGACCTCGGCCAGCAGGCGGCGCGCACGCTCCACCAGCACTTCACCGATAGGCGACGGCCGCACGTTTCCACGCGTGCGGGACAGCAACGGCGCGCCGATGCGGTTCTCCAGTTCGGCAATGTGAAGGCTGACGGTCGGCGGCGCGAGGTGAAGCAGTTGCGCCGCGGCGACAAAGGATCCTTGGTCCGCGATGGCGACCAGCGTGCGCAGGCGGTCCAGGCTGATCTCCCGCATTCTCCACCTCTCGTTCAAGAAAACTGAATCTGATGGTCAGTAAATTCAACTTTTCCTATTCTAGGCGCTCGGTGGACGATACGGCTTTCCCGACGACTGAACCGAAGGAACGCGACCACCATGAGCCAGCCCACTGTCTACATCGACGGCGATCAAGGGACGACCGGATTGCAGATCCACGAGCGCCTGCGCGGGCGCACCGACCTGCGGCTCGTCGCGCTGCCGGAGGCCGAGCGCAAGGATCCCGTGCGGCGCGCCGAAGCGATCAATGCAGCCGACATCGCGATCCTGTGCCTGCCCGACGCGGCCGCACGCGAAGCGGTCGGCTTCATCCGGAATCCGGCGGTACGCGTGATCGACGCGAGTTCGGCTCATCGCACGCAGCCGGAATGGGTCTACGGCTTTCCCGAGATGGCCGACGGGCAGGCACGGGCGATTGCACACGCACGGCGTGTCACCAATCCGGGCTGCTACCCGACCGGCGCGATCGGGCTGCTGCGGCCGCTGCTACAGGCCGGGCTGCTGCCGCGCGACTACCCGGTGAGCATCCATGCCGTGTCCGGATACTCGGGCGGCGGGCGGGCTGCCGTCGACGCATTCGAATCGGACGGCGCTTCACACGCGAAACCGCTGCAGGTCTACGGCCTCGCCCTCGCGCACAAGCATCCGCCCGAGATCCAGCTGCATGCCGGTCTGGCGAACCGTCCGTTGTTCGTGCCGGCTTACGGTGCCTATCGGCAAGGCATCGTGCTCACCGTGCCGATCGAGTTGCGGCTGCTCCCTGCCGGTGTGACCGGTGAGCAACTGCATGCATGTCTCGCGCACCATTACGCCGAGTCGCGCCACGTCGACGTCACGCCGCTCGCGGACACGCATGCGATCACGCATCTCGATCCGCAAGCGCTGAACGGCACCAATGACATGCGGCTCGGCGTGTTCGTCAATGCCGAGCACGGCCAGGTGCTGCTGTCCGCCGTGTTCGACAATCTCGGCAAAGGCGCATCCGGCGCAGCCGTGCAGAATCTCGACCTGATGCTCGGGGCGGCAGGCGCGGCAAAAGCGGCGTAAGCCGTGTGCGGGCACCAGCGTCGGCAGGCCGGGCACCTCGCGACCGCGATGTGTTGATACCCGTTCGACGCGACCGGCTCGCGACGCGGTTGCGAGCCGGAAACGGGGCCTGCCGATGCTGCGCACATGCCCCCGTAAAAGCTCACCTTTAGCCGGTTTCAGGCCGTATCGTCACCCGCCGCGGCATTCAAACCGGCCAGCGTCTCCATCAGAAAATCCACGCACACGCGCACTTTCGCCGACGCCGCGACGCGCTCCGGATACACGGCCCAGATGTTCGCGGGCTGGATTGCGTCCGGCAGCACGCGACACAGTGCACCGCGTTCGATCAGCGGCGCGGCTTCCCAGATCGAACGCAGCACGATGCCGCGCCCGGCCAGCGCCCATTGCACGGCGACCTCGCCATGGTTCGTCGACAGCGCGCCGCCAACCTTCACCGTGGCCGTTTCACCGCGCACGTTCAGCCGCCACACGCCGAACGGGTGATCGCGCTCCTTGATGGCAAGACAGTCGTGCGATGCAAGATCCGCGAGCGAGCGCGGTGTACCGCGCCGGGCGAGATAGTCGGGCGACGCACACAACACGCGGTAGTTCGCGGCAAGGCGGCGCGCGATCAGGTGATCGGCGATCTCGTCGCCGATGCGCACGTCGAGGTCGTAGCCTTCGCCCGCGACGTCGACGAGCCGGTCGAACAGATCGAGCCGCACGTTCAGTTGCGGATAGCGTGCCGAGAAGTCGAGCAGCGCCGGCGCGACGACGTGCCGGCCGAAGCCGAAGCTGCTCGAAATGCGCAGCGTGCCGCGCGGCACCGTGCGCGTGGTCGACACGTCCTCGACGAGATGATCGACGTCGTCAAGAATCTTCTCGGCGCGCGCGAACACGCGCTCGCCTGCTTCCGTGACCGTCACGCGGCGCGTCGAGCGATGCAGCAGGCGCGTGCCGAGCTGCGCCTCGAGCAACGCGATGCGCTTGCTGACATAGGCCGGCGACACCGCGAGCTGCTCGGCGGCCGCGCTGAAGCTGGTCAGGCGGACGACCAGGCTGAACACGCGCAGGTCGTCGAGATTCGGCGATTTGTTCACGATTCGTGGAAAGTCGATTAACCTTTCGCGCGATTTTAATCCAGATGGAAATAAATAGAATGACGTGACGCGCCGCTGCCTCTCCCCGCGGCCAGCCCACCAGCCAAGGAGCTTTGCATGACCGACAGGACCTACAGAATTGCCGTGATCCCCGGCGACGGCATCGGCCGTGAAGTGATGCCCGAGGGCCTGCGCGCACTCGACGCCGTGACCGCGCGCTTCGGCATCCGCTTCGACTTCGTCCAGATCGACTGGGCGAGCTGCGACTACTACGCACAGCACGGCAAGATGATGCCGGACGACTGGAAGGCACAGCTCTCGGGCATGGACGCAATCCTGTTCGGCGCGGTCGGCTGGCCCGCGACGGTACCCGATCACGTTTCGCTGTGGGGCTCGCTGCTGAAATTCCGCCGCGAATTCGACCAGTACATCAACCTGCGGCCCGCGCGCCTGTTCGACGGCGTGCCGTCGCCGCTCGCCGGCCGCCGCGCGGGCGACATCGACTTCATGATCGTGCGCGAGAACACCGAGGGCGAGTATTCGTCGGTCGGCGGCACGATGTTCGAAGGCACCGATCGCGAGATCGTGATGCAGCAGGCGATCTTCACGCGTCACGGCACCGAGCGCGTGCTGAAATTCGCGTTCGAACTCGCGCAGCGGCGCGCGAAGCGCCTCACCGTCGCGACGAAGAGCAACGGCATCGCGATCAGCATGCCGTGGTGGGACGCGCGCACGGCCGAGATGGCCGAACGTTATCCCGACATCGCCGTCGACAAGCAGCACATCGACATCCTGTGCGCGCGCTTCGTGCTGCAGCCGGACCGCTTCGACGTCGTCGTCGCGTCGAACCTGTTCGGCGACATCCTGTCGGATCTCGGGCCCGCGTGTACGGGCACGATCGGCATCGCGCCGTCGGCGAACCTGAACCCCGACCGCACGTTTCCGTCGCTGTTCGAACCCGTGCACGGCTCCGCGCCCGACATCACGGGGCAATACATCGCGAACCCGGTCGCGATGATCTGGTCGGCGGCCCTGATGCTCGACTTCCTCGGCAACGGCGCAGGCCGCGAACGCGAAGCGCACGATGCGATCGTCGCCGCGATCGAGGACGTGCTGCGCACGGGGCCGCATACGCGCGATCTCGGCGGCAACGCGAGGACACAGGAAGTGGGCGAGGCGATCGCCGCGCGCATCGCGGGCTGACGATCAGGCCCGGCGCAATCGCAATCACACGCGCCGGGTAAAGGCTGCACGAATCGGTGTGCGGTGAGTTGCACACCATGCGTTTGCGCACGTGTGCGAATTCCTGCGCCTGCCTGGTGAAGTCGAGCGGTGAGCAACGTCGCACCGCAACGCGCACAGCACGCGCCATCAGGCGTCGACGTCGATACGATCGGTGAGTTGCACGCCACACGCGTGCACACCGATCGTCAAACCGCTACCGGCCCCGATCGATCGGTGAGATGCATCACGTGGTGAAGCACACCGTTGCATACCGATACGCGCATCACGAGATCGCGACGTGCATGGCATGTCCGCTTTGCCCGGGACGATGCCGCGTCGAACGGCTCGAAGCACACAGTCCGACGCGACATTTCCCCTCGTCCCGAAAAATCTCACCTTCAGCGCATCGACTCCCGAATTTCCTCACCGTTGAAGCCCGGTGATGCGTTCGCCGGTTCGTCGAGTTGACACGCGCGTCACAGGCCGAGATCGGACAGCCCGGGATGATCGTCCGGACGACGACCGAGCGGCCAGTGATAGAGACGATCCTGCTCGCGAATCGGCAGGTCGTTGATGCTCGCGTGACGATGCGCCATCAGCCCGTTTTCGTCGAACTCCCAGTTTTCGTTGCCGTACGAACGGAACCAGTTGCCGGCATCGTCATGCCATTCGTACGCAAAGCGCACCGCGATGCGATTGCCGTCGAATGCCCACAGCTCCTTGATCAGCCGGTAGTCGAGCTCGCGCGCCCACTTGCGCTGCAGCAGGCCGACGATCTCGTCGCGGCCGGTCACGAATTCCGCACGATTGCGCCATCGGCTTTGCGGCGTATAGGCGAGCGACACGCGCTGCGGGTCGCGCGTGTTCCACGCATCCTCGGCGGCGCGCACTTTCTGGCGCGCCGTTTCGAGCGTGAAGGGCGGAACGGGCGGACGGACTTCGAGGGAAGCGGACATGGGTTGCTCCTGTTCAGGTTCTGGCCACGGACGACCGCGGCCGGTTCGGATTCGCTGCTTCGACTACCGTGATACCGCGTCGAGCAGCAGTTCGGCCGTCGCGCGCGCATCACGCGCGGCGTTTGCATCACCACTGACGAGCGCCACGCCGATTGCGCCGTCGATCAGCACGAGCCACTGACGCGCGACGCGCGCGAGCCCGCGGCGCTCGATGCCGGTTTCATCGGCATACGCATCGAACCGCTCACGCACGAACGCCAGCAAGCGTGCCTTGTGCGCGCGTGCAACGACACGCACCGGATCGTCGGCATCGGGAATCTCGCCCGATGCGTTGAGGAACGCGCAGCCGTGAAAGTCGGGTTGCCCGAACCAGTCGCGCAGCACGTCGAACATGCCGAGCAGCTGCACGCGCGGTGCCTTGCCGCGCGCCAGCGTCGCGTCGACGAACCAGCGCATCCAGCGCTCGTCGCGACGTTCGAGCGCGGCCAGCACCAGCGCCTCTTTCGATTCGAAATGCGAATAAAAGCTCTTTCGCGCCGCGCCGGATCGCTTGACGATCGCATCGACACCGGTTGCATGGATGCCGCCCGAGTAGATCAGCGCTTCGGCTGCATCGAGCAACCGGTCGCGAACGCCCGGTTCGCCGGAAGGGTCGTGATGTGTGTTCATGGGTTTACGGTAGAACGATCGTTCTCCACCGTCAATACCCGGATGAAAAAGCCCTGCTGGCGGGAGGGCTGAATCGCAACCTGGCCGCGCGATGCAAGTCCGCCGCGTTTACGACATTTTTTCTTGAAGCGGACGCGTGACGCTCACTACACTTCGGTCACCCTGTCTGGGCGAAAGGACATCATGCAGCGACCGGAATCCGCGCACCCCGCGCGCGCCTATGCGGCTTATGCCAAGCGGCTCGATGGCCGCGTTGTCGTGCGGCGCTTCGACCCGCGCAACGATTCGTACGACACGTTGACCGCGCTGCTGCATCGCGCCTTCGCACCGCTCGGCGCACTGGGCTTCAACTGCCCGTGCGTCGATCAGCCAGCCTCGGCGACACGCGAACGCGTGCTCACCGGCGAGTGCTTCGTTGCGCTCGGCAACGCGCACCTGGTCGCGACGATGACGATGCGTTCGCACGATCCCGATTCCCGCTGCGATCCATACCGCAGCCGGCACGTCGCGACGCTCGGCCAGCTGGCCGTCGATCCCGTCTGGCAGGATCGCGGCATCGGCCGATCACTGCTCGCATTCGCGCAACGGCGGGCCGCCGCACGCGGCGCGACGCACCTGGCGCTCGACGCACCGTACGCGGCGGTCCGGCTCATCGATTTCTATCGTCGCGAAGGATTTCAACCGGTCGACGTGATGCGTTTTCCGGGGCACAACTACGACAGCACGATCCTGTGCAAATCGGTCTGCGTCACAAGCGGTCGCATCGTTGCCGGTGATACGACGCAGATCGACATTGCACGACCTGTCGGTGCCGCGTCGTGAAACATGACATGCCGAAGCGCGAAAGCGGCGACGATCGCACCCGGCTCGCCGTCCGGCAGGCACGCGTGCGCGCTGCACTGCGGCTGCGTGGCGTGTTGAAGCTGACGATCGTCACGATCGCGGTCGCGCACGTGCTGGCATTCGTGTTCGACAGCCTGCTGGTCGTGGCCGGTTTCGCGCCGGATGCCGCAGCGTTGCTGCTGTTCCGTTTCGTGACGTGCGCGCTGGTCAGCTTCTGGCTGCAAGCGGACGCGTTGCGCGCATATCAATACGCAGCGCAACACGGGTTCGTCACCGCGCCCGGAGTGCACGGCGGCCCGGTCGACGTTGCACCGCAGTGTCCGAAACGCTGGCTCGTCGTGTTGAGTCTTCAGCTCGATCCACGCGGGTTGAACGGTGAACGGATCAAGTAGCCGTCGGCGCACCGATCGACGTCGATCGATATCGAATGGTTTCACGCATGAGTGAGTCGCAACGACGCGCGCGGGCTCACGGTTGACGCCACGGTTCCGCACGACATCGCATGCGGTTGCATGACGAGCGATCGCGCGGCAAGGCAAGCAGGGAAGTGTCTGGAAGGGCAGAGCAGGTGCCGTAAGGCACGAGGGCGGAAAGCGAGGCAGCTTCCGTCAGGTGAAGTGAACGTGCGACTGCAGTTCACCGATGTGCAATCGTGTCGCGATTCAGCGCGCCAACACAGCTCCCGAATAATCTCACCTTGAGCCTGGACTCGCGCGTTTCGGCCTCGAAAACGCAGACGTAAACGAAAGCGGGGCAGGCGGCGAACACGCAGCACTACCCCGCGGCACTCAGGCCGTCCAGTCGAGAATCACCTTGCCGCTCTCGCCGGACAGCATCGCGGCAAAGCCTTTCTCGTAATCGTCGGCCGCGAAGCGATGCGTGATGATCGGCGACAGGTCGAGGCCGCTTTGCAGCATCGCGACCATCTTGTACCAGGTCTCGAACATCTCGCGGCCGTAGATGCCCTTGATCTCGAGCCCCTTGAAGATCACCTGGTTCCAGTCGATCGCCGTCTGCGCGGGCGGAATGCCGAGCAGCGCGACCTTGCCGCCGTGGTTCATCGCCTCGAGCATGCTCGTGAACGCGCTCGGCACACCCGACATTTCGAGGCCGACGTCGAAGCCTTCGGTCATGTGCAGGTCGGTCATCACGTCGCGCAACGACTCGCGCGCGACGTTGACCGCACGCGTCGCGCCCATCTTTCGCGCGAGTTCCAGCCGGTAGTCGTTGATGTCGGTGATGACGACGTTGCGCGCGCCGACGTGCTTCGCGATCGCTACAGCCATGATGCCGATCGGGCCCGCGCCGGTGATCAGCACGTCTTCGCCGACGAGGTTGAACGACAGCGCCGTATGCGTCGCGTTACCGAACGGATCGAAGATCGACGCGAGATCGTCGGAGATCTCGGGCGGGATCTTGAACGCGTTGAATGCCGGAATCGCCAGATACTCGGCGAACGCGCCTTCGCGGTTCACGCCGACGCCGACCGTGTTGCGGCACAGATGCCGGCGCCCCGCGCGACAGTTGCGACAGAAGCCGCACGTGATGTGGCCTTCGCCGGACACGCGATCGCCGATCGCGAAGCCGCGCACTTCCTGCCCCATCTCGACGATCTCGCCGACATATTCGTGACCGACGTGCATCGGTACGGGAATCGTCTTCTGCGCCCAGTCGTCCCACTTCCAGATATGGATGTCGGTGCCGCAAATCGCCGTGCGGCGGATCTTGATCAGCACGTCGTTGTGGCCGACTTCGGGACGCTTCACGCGCGTGAGCGTGAGGCCGGGGCCGCGTTCGAGCTTTGCCAGTGCTTTCATGGTCGCGCCTCCGTCAGATCACGCCGAGCGACTTGCCGACGCGCACGAACGCGGCGACCGTCTGGTCGATCTGTTCAGGCGTATGCGCGGCGCTCATCTGCGTGCGGATGCGGGCGCGGCCGCGCGGCACGACGGGGAACGAGAAACCGATCACGTAGACGCCTTCGCCGAGCAGCTTGTCGGCCATGTTCGTCGCGAGCTGCGCATCGCCGAGCATCACCGGGATGATCGGATGCGCACCCGGCACGAGCGTGAAACCGGCTTCGGTCATCTGCTTGCGAAACCGCGCGCCGTTCTCGCGCACGCGCTCGCGCAGCTTCGCGCCTTCGTCGCTGCCGAGCAGTTCCAGCACCTTCAGCGATGCCGCGGCGATGCTCGGCGTAAGCGTGTTCGAGAAGAGATACGGGCGCGAGCGCTGGCGCAGCAGCTCGACGACTTCGCGACGCGCGGCGACATAGCCGCCCGATGCGCCGCCGAGCGCCTTGCCGAGCGTACCCGTGATGATGTCGACGCGGCCTTCGACGCCGCAGTGCTCGGGCGTGCCGCGGCCGTGCGTGCCGATGAAGCCGACCGCATGCGAATCGTCGACCATCACGAGCGCGCCGTAGCGATCGGCGAGATCGCAGATGCCTTTCAGGTCGGCGATGATGCCGTCCATCGAGAACACGCCGTCGGTCGCGATCAGCTTGTGGCGCGCGCCCGCTGCATCGGCTTCCTTCAGCTTCGCCTCGAGGTCGGACAGGTCGTTGTTCTTGTAGCGGAAACGCTTCGCCTTGCAGAGGCGGATGCCGTCGATGATGCTCGCATGGTTCAGCTCGTCGCTGATCACCGCGTCGTTCTCGTCGAGCAGCGTCTCGAACAGCCCGCCGTTCGCATCGAAGCAGCTCGAATAGAGGATGCTGTCCTCGGTGCCGAGAAAGGCGGCCAGCGCGCTTTCCAGTTGCTTGTGCACGGTTTGCGTGCCGCAGATGAAGCGCACCGATGCCATGCCGAAGCCGTCCTGGTCGAGGCCGGCCTTCGCCGCGTCGATCAGGCGCGGATCGTTCGCCAGGCCCAGGTAGTTGTTCGCGCAGAAATTGAGCACGCCGGCACCGCCGGCGAGCCGCACGGCTGCCGCCTGAGGACTCGCGATCTCGCGCTCGGTCTTGTAAAAACCGTCCGCGCGGATCTGGTCCAGCGTCCCGCGCACCTGGGCGAGAAAGGCATCACGCATCGCAAAGCTCCTGACAGGGTTTCGCATTCCGCAACGCGCCACTCGTGGCGGCGGCGCAACGGCCTGCTACTGTTATAGTCGGTCGTTCGGTTGACCGCATTTATCCGATATTCCGAACTAGAATTCGAAATACCGAACAACTCTAAGCGAACGGAATCCAAATGGCAAGTTCCTCCGGTTCGCGGCGCACGCCTGCCAGCGCCGCACCGCAACCGCCGGCCGCCACGCCGCCGCGTGTCGGCGAGCAGATCCAGCGGCTGCGCAACGAACGCAAGCTGACACTCGACGACCTGTCGCGCGCAGCCGGCGTATCGAAATCGATGCTCTCCGAGATCGAACGCGACAAGGCCAACCCGACGATCGCCGTGGCGTGGCGGCTGACGAACGCACTCGGCATCACGCTCGACGAGCTGTTCTCGCAACCGAAGGCGCCCGAGACTATCCGCGTCGACGGCCCGCACGACATTCCGACACTCGCCGGCCATGACGGCCGATACCAGTTGCGCGTGTGGGGCCCGATCGACCTCGCCGGCAAGTTCGAGTGGTACGAGCTGACGCTGCCGGGCGGCGGCGCACTGATATCGAACGCCCACGAGCCCGGCACGCGCGAGCACCTCACCGTGCTGCAGGGCGCGATGGAAATCGAAGCCGCGGCGGCAAGCCGGCGCCTGAAGGTAGGCGACACAGCGCGCTACCCGGCCGACGAGCCGCACGCGATCCGCAATCCCGGCAAGGCCGAGGCGCGGGCACTGCTGATCGTGATACACCGCTGACGGCGCGGATAGCCGGCCGAAAGGCCGATTGCAGGCCAGTTGCGGAAAACACTGTATGTTTGTACAGTATACGAACATTCCGCCATGCATGGGCTGGAGCCGGCGCACCGAGGCGCCTGCCCGGTCGACAGGAGCCTGCAATGACAGAAGAACAAGATTTGGCCGCGCTCAGCTTCAAGGCTGCCGCGCACGACCTCGAGCTGATCGTTCGCCATATCGCCGGGCGTTATATCCGCCAGCGCGTCCCGCTGACGTGGCGCCTGCTGCATGCGATCGAAGCCGAGGCGCTTGCCGATCTCGGCTTTGCCAGCCGGCACGAGGCCGGCATGCGTCAATTGTTCGAACGGCCGTCGGACATGACGTTTCCCGAAACGGACGATCCGATCGACTTCGGGCACTCGAACGCGCTACCCGCCGTATTTTCGTTCGCGGTTCTCGCATACGAAGCCGCGTCAACCTCGAACGACACCGCGCCTCGCGAGCGGGCTCACCGCCCGTCCAAGGCGTGGGGCGACTGACTGCCCGCCCAGGCCGCCACGCGTGGCGGCCTTGTCCTGCCCCTTGCCTCTTGATGCCCGAGACGTTGCGGAAAGGGCTACCATACACGCAACTAACGGAATAAATCACATGTCTCTTCCCGCCTCTCCCGACATACCGGCACGCCCGGAAGAAACGGATCTGTTCGACCGCGGCGCGTCCGACTGGATCCTCTCTCCCGAAGCCGCATTCGATGCATGGCTCGCCATGCAGGACTATCGTCGCTCATCGGCCGACGTCTATCGCGCGCAATGGGGCGCGTTTCTCACGTGGCTGCGTACGCACCAGAAGAATCTGGCGACGGTCGATACGGCAACCATCGCGAATTTCGTCGGCGAACTCCCGATCCGGAAAACCCAGCGGATGCGCTATCTGCGGCTGATCGAGCGCGTGCTCGACCATATCCGGCGCACCGAATACGCGTCGACCAACCCGGCCCGGTTCATTGCTCAGGATGGCGAAGCGAACTGGCGCAAGGCTCGCGACAACGAACCTACCGGTTTCCTCACGCCGGCCGAGCGCGCGACGTTGCTCACGTACCTGTTTTCGCCGATCGGCGTATCCGGTTCCGCGTACTGGAAAGAGCGGCGCGACCGCGCGCTCGTTGCCGCGTTTCTCGGCGCCGGCATTAAAACCGGTGAAGCTCGTGCACTTACGATTAGTTGCATCAATACAGCTGGAACGTCGCTGCAGATCGAGTCGACGCACCCTGATTTCGCGCGCGAAACCCATCTGGCGTCGTTCGCGATCGCCCTGCTCGAAGCGTGGCTCACCGAACGCAAGCGCCAGGAGATTCCCGGTGAACTCGTGTTCCCCGCATCCCATGCCGGGCGGCCGATGCACAAGGCGACGATGCTGCGCGCCATCGACGCGATCGTCGAATCCGCCGGGCTCACGTCGTCACGCACCGCACGCGCCAGCCCGCAAACCCTGCGTAATACCTACGCGGCCGAACTGTTCGAACACGACGTGCCGCCCGAACGAGTCGGCAAATGGCTGGGCTTCATGCGACCGATCTCGTCGAACCGTCTGCATCGCGCATGGAAGAACTGGCGCGACGGTCTGGCCGACAACAATGCCGACGGTGACGCGTCGGGCATCGACGAAACTCACTGATCCCCCAACAGCTGCTCACGCCAAGCGATCCGTGAGCAGCCTTGTGCGGCACAGCCTCACCGTTCAATCGCTCCCGAAAAACCTCACCTCAAGCTCCCCGGATCGTCTCACCTGTGCAGTGCCGCCGCCCATTGCGTCACGTGCGCACAAAGCGGGCAACGGCTTCCAATCGGGATGGCCATGCGCCCGAAGCGTGTTCGCACTCGGGGCAGGCCACTTCAAAACCCTCTTTTCCGTGTGACAGCTCGGGCTCACCGTCGCAATGCGGACAATGGGCCGGTACCGGAGTCTCTTGATCCAGTGAGGTGCCGATCGCGGCAAATGCCTCCGCATCCAGTTGCCCCGCATCAGCCAGGCGGCGGATCAGCGCGGCGATTTCCGGATTCATTCCGCGGCTCGCGCGCAGCAAACTCATATCGCGCGTCGCGCGTTCCAGTTCATCTCCCTGGCTGCGCAATTGTTCTTCGAGCCGGTCTGCACGCGCCTTGGCCGCACTCAATTGCTGCAGGAAATCGAATTCCTTGCGCTGAACGTCGCGTAAGCCGTTCTGGTAAGTCGACGCCGTGCTGCGCAACGAATCCAACTCGACCAGCATCGGCTTGACGCGGCGTTCGGCTTCGGCCACCGCGTCCTTGATTTGCTGCGCGTAGTGCTCGGTGCGCTGCTGAAGTTCGGCTTGAAGCGCATCGATGCGGTCGCGCAGCGTGGCGTTCTGCGCCTGCTCGGCTTCGATACGGCCGGCCGCCGCAGCCAGCTCCTTCTCCAGTCGAGCGACTGTGGTGAGTAACGTCGCTTCGCTTGCCGAACCGTGCGTCGTTTGCGATGCAAGCTGGACTTCGAGTTCGGTCACGCGCGCCTGCAATTGCTCGTTTTTCGCTTCGCCACGTGCGAGCGCGCCCTCGAGCGTCTCCTGGCGGACGATTGCGTCGCGCAACCGCTGTTCGGCGTCGGCCACGCCGGCGCGGACCTGTTCGCGATCGCTATCGAGGCTGTCTCGCGCGGCTTTCAACGCTTCTTCATAGAGTGCCCCGAGCAACGCGCCGGCTTTTTCCTCGACGGCTTTCGGAATTGCGGCACCGTCGAGCCTGACCTTGGAGGCGGAACGGATACGTTCCCAGAAGTGGTCGATGTCTTTCGGGATATCGCTGGCGCTGCCGGTCTGGGTGAGATCGCGGACGTTGGCAGCCGACGGCCGGATGCCAAGATCGAAGAACAACCGCTTGCATGCATGCAGCGACAATTCCTGCCGTCGCGCACCTCTTGCACGCAGCGATTCCAGTTCGTCCCGAATGGTTTGGCGTATTTCGTCCAGGGTCATCGCTGTGCTCACAGACATTGAAGTGTGGCAATCATAACGAAATACGTACTTATCGATACTTGTTTCGGCTCGGCGTTGTGAATTTACGTCGCTTCGCACAGAAATCGGATCTGTGAGCCGATCTGGTCGACTGTGGTTCAGGATTCCGTGAAACAAAGCGAAGAAAGTTAGCCAAGTCCTTGTCGTGCAAGCGTTTTTCTGTCGATCCCGAATTTCGGCATTTGTTTCACATGACAACGGCTCCGGTTGCTTGTCGGTGTCCAGGGGTTGGGGTGTCTGTGGAAAACTCTGCAGCCGATGTCTTGAGAGTATTAGAAGTAAACACCCTTGAACCCTTAGTTAAAAACGTTAACGCCACGGCACAGCCTTATGCTGCAAGGCTTTCCGGCCGACAAGGTGAAGTTTTACGGGAGCCAAGGTGATCTTCTGCGGGAGCTGAAGTGATGGGGTTCAGGGAGCTGCGTGAGCCGTTGCGGGAAAGGTCGTGAGCGGATTCGGGATCACAGTGAAACACGAGATTTCCCAAAGGTGAGGTTTTTCGGGGCCTCACAGCCACAGAACCCGCGCTGTGCCTGACTGCACAGTTTTCTGCCTGTGCAGACATAGGTGAGAATTTGCGGGACCTTCTTTGTGCCCCGATTCTGCCCATCTTTTAGGCAGTTTCTGTGAAAGGTGAGGTTTCACGGGACTCCACGGGCGTTTGGTGTGAGGATTTCCGGGAAAGGGACGCCATTTTGCACAGCAAAAGTGCTCTCGTGGGCCTGTGATGCACTAAAGGTGAGGTTTTTCGGGAGGGGAATCCGGGTTTTCCTGCCCGGATCCCGCTGAGGTGAGCTTTTTCGGGGCATGGATCACAGACTATGATTCGGGCCACAGGTGAGCCTTTCCGGGAATGGAATTTGCCCGAAAAATGGTCAAAGGTGAGCGTTTTCGGGATCCGTGGACGGCCGAATTGGCCGAAAAGCCCGCCAGGACTGGAAGAAATCTCGTTTTTGCTGTGCCTCTTTTTGGTACAGGTGAGATTTTTCGGGGGGCGACATACCGTTGTCGTATGAAGGATTTCCGTCGAAAGGTGAGGATTTTCGGGGGGTGTCGGCGGTGCACAGCCAAATGCCTTCTGTGCATAAGTATCGGAAGGCATTGAGGTTTTTGATACCGCGTCAGTTACGGTGAGGTTTTTCGGGAGCCATTTCCGTGCCAGAAGTGGCACAGCGATTTTTCGGTAAGGTGAGCGTTTTCGGGAGGCTCTGATGGCGGATCCCGCGCGTGCCGGGCATTCGTCGGCAGTCAGATGAATGAACATGCTGTGTTCAAGGTGAGTTTTTTCGGGACCCGATACGGTTTGTGCGCTGTACAATGCGCGCCCGGGCCGACACAGCAGGTTCGTTCGGGTCCCGCGGGCCGGTTTGGCGGGCGTCTTCCGGGGCGGCGAACCCGATCACGATCGCCCGGAGAGTCGCGCCTGTACATGCATACAGGCCTGAACGGGTCGTATCGGGAAGTGCGATGAGGTGGGATCGCAACCCTGTGCCGAACTCACGGCAGCGCAGTCGTAAAATTACGACAAATCGAAAGGTGAGCCGATACGGGAGTGCATTTCGCACGTTCCGGGCACAGGTGAAATTCTGTGAATCGGCGCATCCCGCAGCACGTCTGGACGAGTCCGGAACGCTGCAAATCCGGACCGGTGAGGATTTTCGGGAGCGCCTGGGGTGAGTGCCGTTTTACACGCGCACTTCACCCGCTATGGTGAGCATGTCGTTCTGGACGCACTTCACCGCAGACGCTATCCTTCCGGAAAACTTCTCCTCCGACCCGACGTATGGCCACGACGAAGCGCGCCAAGAAAACCGATGTGGATGTGGTGAATGCCAGTTCAGCCGAATTGCGTAAGGCCGTCGAGGCGATCGCAATTCAGCCGAAGAGCGGCAAGATCACGCTCCTCACTCGCAAGCTGTTCAATGTCCTGCTGGCCGTGGCGCAGCAGGCCGACGACTCGGGCGATACGTATCGCGCGCTGCTCTCGGACATCGTCGCCAACTCCGCCTTCGATTCGAACGACACCGCGCTGGTGAAGGAACACCTGCGCCGCATGGTGTCGGTGCAGGTCGAATGGAGCACGGGGACGTCGAGCCAGAAGCCGGGACGCAAGTGGGGGATCTCGACGCTGATCGCCGACGCCGAAATTCTCGAGGATCCGGCGACCCGCCGCGTGTGGGTCGAATTCTCGTTCGCGCCGAAGATCAAGAAAAAGCTGCTCGACCCGGTCCAGTACGCGCGCCTGAGCCTGCAGTTCCAGAGCCAGCTGCGCAGCAGCGCCGGCCTCGCGCTGTACGAAATCTGCGTGCGCTACCTGACGAACCCGAGCCACCTGACGATGCGTGAGCCGTGGGAGTGGTGGCGGCCGATCCTGTCGGGCACGCCCGACACGGAAGCCGGCGACGAAGCGAAACGTGAGTACAAGTACTTCAAGCGCGACTATCTGCGTCCCGCGATCGCGGAAGTCAACGCGGTCACCAACATCTTCGTCGAGCTGATCGAACACCGTGAAGGGCGTCGGGTCGCGGAGATCCAGTTCCGTGTGACCGAGCGCAAGCAGCCGATGCTCGCGCTCGACGAACATCCGAACGTGTTCGACAGCACGCTGGTCGACCGGATGGTGAAGATCGGGATCCCGCTGAAGGAAGCGCAGACGCTCTATGCGGACAGCGAGGAAAACCGCATTCGTGCCGCGCTGCAGATGACCGAGCAGCGGATGCGCAGCACGACGCTGCCGCCGGTGCGCAGCGCGCCGGCGTTGTTCAAGGATGCGCTGAAGAAGGGTTATGCGCCGCCGGTCGAATCGGTCGACGCACTGCCTGCCGGCACGCCGCCTGCGAAGATTGCGGCGGCCCAGCCGGACGACCTGAAGGCACGCCTGTTGAGCGAGTTCGCTGCGTTCCGCCGCAAGGAAGCGAAGGTGCTGTACGAAGAGCAGGGCGACGCCGAGCGCGAAGTGGCGCGCGAGTCGTTCGAGTCGGAGGCGCTGCCGACGATGGGCACCCATCTGCGCGACGACTGGCGCAAGCGCGGCCTCGATTCCAAGCTGGCCGAGACGGCCTTTTTCGACTGGCTGGCCCAGAAGACCTGGGGCGAGCCGACGGACGGCGACCTGCTGTCGTTCACGCTGAACCAGTCGCGTGCCGCCTGAGGCCCGCTCAGGCCCGCTGACGGGCCGCCGCCGGCCCCGTCCTCGGTTGGCGGGCCCGGCATCTTCACCAGGCCCAGCCGGCCGTTTCCGTCACTCCGACAACAGCATCCGCTCGAGCTGCTCGAGGATCGCGTCGCGCTTGTCCTTCGGGAGGCCGCGCAGGCGCAGTTCGATGCGATCTTCGCCATACGACTTCAGGTCGCCGACCGACTTGCCGCCAAGCTTGATCTCGAGACGCTGCGCATAGCGCTGACGGCCGGCAGCCTTCGGCGTTTCCTGCGCCGCGACGCGGCCCTTGACGATGTCCGACACCTGGCGCGTGCTGAGATCGTCCGACACGATCTTGTTGATCAGCCGCAGCGTGGCCTCGGTGCCGCGCGCATTGTGATAGCGGCCGACCTGATACGCCATGTTTGAACCGAAGCGATCGGGGCGCGCGACCATTTCCTGCATGATCGCTTCCGGCAGTTTGCCGATCGACAGGGCGACGGCCACCGTCGATTCGTCGAGGCCGAGGTGCTCGGAGAGTTCCTTCTGGCTCTGGAAATGCTTGTCGTCGAGGAAGCGGCGCCACACGACGGCGTTGTCGAACACCGTCTGCGAATCGCGCTGGACGTTGAGATCGTAGCCGAGCTTGTAGCTCTGGATGCCGATCGGCACGTCGATCACGATCGCCTTGACCGATTCCTTGTTGGCTTCCTTCAGCGCCCGCACGCGGCGGCCGCCATCGCTGACGAAATACGTGCCCGGATTGTCGTAATCCGGAATCACGTGGATCGCCTGCTGTTGCCCTTGCTTCGCGAGGTTGACCGCGAGTTCTGCAATCGACGATTTCAGATAGAAGTGCCGCGGATTGAACGGGCTATGCTTGATCGCCTTCAGCGACAGCTCGATCACCTGCCCGGGCGCATAGCGGTTCTCTAGACGCCACGCACGATATTGCGCCGATTCATCGATCGACGGATCGAGCGTGAGCTCGGGAGCGGGCTGCGGCGCGGTGTCTTTCTTCGCGGATTTGGTCGGCGCCGGGGTGGGGGTCTCGGACTTGACGATGCCGTCGATCGCATTGAGTCGATCGAGCGCCGTGCGCTTCTCGCTCGTCGTGATATCCGGGCGCGCTTGGAATCCTTTGGCAAATTGGGAGGGTTTCATGTGACTCCTTTGTGCGCATAAAGTCAGGGCAGCATGGCGACGATTTCGTCGGCGCATGCGCGAATTTCCGTGGCGGCCAGCTTGCCGCCACGATCGTTCATCTGCAGCACGGTCTGACCGAGCGCCATCGCCTGCTTGTACGCCTCCCGGGTCGGGATCTGCGTTTTCAGCAACGGGAAGCCGAGTTCCTCGAGCGCGCGCTTGAGCTCGCGGGTCAGCATGCGCTTCTCTTCGGTCTTGTTCAGCAGGAAGACCGCGCGGAGGTCTTCGTTCATGACCTGCGCCTGCTGGATCAGTTTGACCAGCCCAACGCTCGACCAGTAATCAGCCGGCGACGACGACGTCGGAATCACGGCAATCGATGCGGCCAGCAGGACGACGCCCGACACCTTCTCGGTGATCGACGGCGGGCAGTCTACGACGATGATGTCGTAGTCGTTGATGAACTTCTTGATCTCGCGATGGATTTGGCCATCGGCTTCGGCAAGGTTGACGACCGGAAACGGGATGCCGTTTTCGCTGTCGCCGGATGCGCTCGACCAGTGAACCAGCGTGTTTTGACGGTCTGCGTCGATGACGAGGACGCGCTTCCCTTTTTCATGGAACGCGGCACCGAGGTGCATGGCAATCGTGCTTTTGCCGACGCCACCTTTTTGTTGAGTGACTGCAATGATTTCCGCGGCCAATTTTCACTCCTATTTTGGTCGTTGGAATTCTACAGGACGATATTTGAATTTCAATGAAATTGTCGTTCGACAACTACGCATTGGCCATTCGGGCTATCGGTTTATGCGCATAAACGAACCGGAGACGGCGAATGACCCGACTGGATGGTGTGGCGGATGTCTGCAACGTCGATGGACGGGGCGGGGTTTGAATCATCAAGTGTGGCGTCGCTGGTGTGAGTAGCGAGTTGCCGCGGGATCGTGGTGCGCTGCCCTTTCGTTCGATGAGGCGGTTGGGGCTGAGAGTTTGTGCGCATAAACTCCGCTGAAACCGAGGCTGTCGATCGCGTGACCAGGGGGAGCTGCACCTCTGAGAGTGGAGTGTGAGCGGTATGTCCTGGCCCGGTACACCGCGTTGAGGCATGCCACTGAACCCGTGTACGTCGGCACACCTCGCTGCCTTTGGGCGTCTCGTTTATGCGCATAAACTGCGGCCGATGGCGATGGCGATGGCGATGGCGATGGCGATGGCGATGGCGATGGCGATGGCGATGGCGATGGCGATGGCGATGGCGATGGCGA
>NZ_LDVA01000375.1:0-21111 GCF_050768715.1 Burkholderia sp. ZZQ-2
CTGAATGGCAAGACCGCAGTCGTCACGGGCGCCGCGAGCGGCATCGGCAAGGAAATCGCACTCGAGCTCGCGAAAGCGGGCGCGGCCGTCGCGATCGCCGACCTGAACCAGGACGGCGCGAACGCCGTTGCCGACGAGATCGTCAAGGCGGGCGGCAAGGCGATCGGCGTCGCGATGGACGTGACGAACGAGGAAGCCGTGAACAGCGGTATCGACAAGGTGGCCGAAACGTTCGGCTCGGTCGACATCCTCGTGTCGAACGCGGGCATCCAGATCGTCAACCCGATCGAGAACTATTCGTTCTCCGACTGGAAGAAGATGCAGGCGATCCACGTCGACGGCGCATTCCTGACGACCAAGGCCGCGCTCAAGCACATGTACAAGGACGATCGCGGCGGTGTCGTGATCTACATGGGTTCGGTGCACTCGCACGAAGCGTCGCCGCTGAAATCGGCGTACGTGACGGCCAAGCACGGCCTGCTCGGCCTGGCCCGCGTGCTGGCGAAGGAAGGCGCGAAGCACAACGTGCGCTCGCACGTCGTGTGTCCGGGCTTCGTGCGCACGCCGCTGGTCGACAAGCAGATTCCGGAGCAGGCGAAGGAGCTCGGGATCAGCGAAGAGGAAGTGGTGAAGAAGGTGATGCTCGGCAATACGGTCGACGGCGTGTTCACGACGGTGCAGGACGTCGCGCAGACAGTGCTGTTCCTGTCGGCGTTCCCGAGCGCCGCGCTCACGGGCCAGTCGGTCGTCGTCAGCCACGGCTGGTTCATGCAGTAAAGGCTTCCGGCACGGGCGGTCGTGACACGTGCTGCCCGGGCGACGATTCCCCGGCAAGTCCGGAGAATCGCACAAAAAAACGCGCTCCGAGGAGCGCGTTTTTCGTTTCGGCAGGACGGGGCCGGTGATGGCTGCCGTCCGTTGGCGCCGACTTACTTCAGGACAGCTGCAACGGCATTGGCAACCGCGTCGAGGTTGCGCGTGTTCAACGCGGCGACGCAGATCCGGCCCGTGCCGACCGCGTAGATGCCGAACTCGTCGCGCAGACGATCGACTTGCGCCGAGGTCAGGCCCGAATACGAGAACATCCCGCGCTGCGCGTTGATGAAGCTGAAGTCGCGATCGACGCCGCTTGCCTTCAGGCGCTCGACGAGACCGTTGCGCATCGCGCGGATGCGGTCGCGCATTTCACCGAGTTCCTGCACCCACGAAGCGTACAGTTCCGGCGATGCGAGCACCGCTGCGACCACGGCGCCGCCATGGGTCGGCGGGTTCGAGTAGTTCGTGCGGATCACGCGCTTCAGTTGCGACAGCACGCGCGTCGCTTCTTCCTTGCTCGACGTGATGATCGACAGGGCGCCGACGCGTTCGCCGTACAGCGAGAACGACTTCGAGAACGACGACGACACGAATGCGTTCAGGTCGGCCGCGGCAAACAGGCGCACGGCGGCAGCGTCGGCCTCGATGTTCTCGCCGAAGCCCTGGTAGGCCATGTCGAGGAACGGCACGAGGTTGCGTGCCTTCACGACGTCGACGACCTGTTGCCATTGCGCTTCGGTCAGGTCCACGCCGGTCGGGTTGTGGCAGCACGCGTGCAGCACGACGACCGTGCCGGCTTCGTAGCCGTTCAGCGCCGACAGCATGCCTTCGAAGTTCACGCCGTTGGTTGCCGCGTCGTAATACGGGTACGCAACGACTTCGAAGCCGGCCGCTTCGAACAGCGCGCGGTGGTTTTCCCAGCTCGGATCGCTGATCGCGACCTTCACGTTCGGGTTCACGGTGCGCAGGAAATCGGCGCCGATCTTCAGCGCGCCCGTGCCGCCCAGTGCCTGGGCCGTGACCACGCGGCCCGCTGCGATCAGCGGCGAATCGTTGCCGAGCAGCAGCTTCTGTACGGCCGCATCGTAGGCGGCGATGCCGTCGATCGGCAGGTAGCCGCGCGGCAGGCCCGCTTCAACGCGCACCTTCTCTGCTTCGCGAACCGCGCGCAGCAGCGGGATCTTGCCTTCTTCGTTCGTGTACACACCGACGCCGAGGTTGACCTTGGTCGGACGCGCATCGGCGTTGAAGGCTTCGTTCAGGCCCAGGATCGGGTCGCGGGGAGCAAGCTGGACAGCAGAGAAGAGCGACATGATGATTCGGCAGTAGTGAAAAGAGGGTCAGGCTTTCAACGGGCGGGGCGGGCGCGGGGGACCGCGCGCAGGCAGGCACGACGCCGGAAAGCGCAGCAGCCTGACATTGTAGCGAATTCGCGCTGGCGGGGGCGGCGTTTCGGCGGCGAAATTCGGCCGGGAACCGCGATTCCCGGCGGCCGTCGCGCGTCAGGAGCCGACAGCAGTTCGCCCGGCCGCGAAGCGCTAGAATGACTCTTTTGCCCTCGCTCCGGCCGCATTCCATGTCCGAACATCATGCCGAAACCGGCGACGCGCTCGACGAATCGAAATTCGTGACCTTCGAAGGGTCGCCGTTCCAGCTGTACCAACCGTATCCGCCCGCAGGCGACCAGCCGACCGCGATCGACACGCTCGTCGAAGGGGTCGAGGACGGCCTGTCGTTCCAGACGCTGCTCGGTGTGACGGGCTCGGGCAAGACCTTCACGATGGCGAACACGATCGCGCGGCTCGGCCGCCCGGCGATCGTGTTCGCGCCGAACAAGACGCTTGCCGCGCAACTCTACTCGGAATTCCGGGAGTTCTTCCCGCGCAACGCGGTCGAGTATTTCGTCTCTTACTACGACTATTACCAGCCTGAAGCCTACGTGCCGCAGCGCGACCTGTTCATCGAGAAGGACTCGTCGATCAACGAGCACATCGAGCAGATGCGGCTGTCGGCGACGAAGAGCCTGATGGAGCGCCGCGACGTCGTGATCGTCGCGACGGTGTCGGCGATCTACGGTATCGGCAATCCGTCCGAATACCACCAGATGATCCTGACGCTGCGCGCCGGCGACAAGCTCGGCCAGCGCGACGTGATCGCGCGGCTGATCGCGATGCAGTACACGCGCAACGAGCAGGATTTCCAGCGCGGCACGTTCCGTGTGCGCGGCGACACGATCGACATCTTCCCGGCCGAGCACGCGGAGCTGGCCGTGCGCGTCGAGCTGTTCGACGACGAGGTCGAGACGCTGCAGCTGTTCGACCCGCTGACCGGCCGCGTGCGGCAGAAGATTCCGCGCTTCACCGTGTATCCGTCGTCGCACTATGTGACGCCGCGCGATACCGTGATGCGCGCGGTCGAGACGATCAAGGACGAACTGCGCGAGCGGCTCGAGTTCTTTCATAGCGACGGCAAGCTCGTCGAGGCGCAGCGCCTCGAACAGCGCACGCGTTTCGATCTCGAGATGCTGCAGGAGCTCGGCTTCTGCAAGGGCATCGAGAACTACTCGCGGCATTTCTCGGGGGCGGAGCCCGGCGATCCCCCGCCGACGCTCGTCGACTACCTGCCGCCCGACGCGCTGATGCTGCTCGACGAATCGCACGTGCTGATCGGCCAGTTGAACGGCATGTACAACGGCGACCGCGCGCGCAAGGAAAACCTCGTCAACTACGGGTTCCGGCTGCCGTCGGCGCTGGACAACCGGCCGCTCAAGTTCCCCGAGTTCGAGCGCAAGATGCGCCAGGTCGTGTTCGTGTCGGCCACGCCGGCCGACTACGAGAAGCGCGTGACCGGGCAGATCGCTGAACAGGTCGTGCGGCCGACGGGGCTCGTCGATCCGGAAATCGAAGTGCGGCCGGCGAGCTCGCAGGTCGACGACGTGCTCGCCGAGATCAACGCGCGCGTGAAAGCCGAGGAGCGCGTGCTGATCACCGTGCTGACGAAGCGCATGGCCGAACAGCTCACCGAGTTCCTGGCCGACCACGGGGTCAAGGTGCGTTACCTGCACAGCGATATCGACACGGTCGAGCGTGTCGAAATCATCCGTGACCTGCGGCTCGGCACGTTCGACGTGCTGGTCGGGATCAACCTGCTGCGCGAAGGGCTCGACATTCCCGAGGTGTCGCTGGTCGCGATCCTCGATGCGGACAAGGAAGGCTTCCTGCGCGCGGAACGCTCGCTGATCCAGACGATCGGCCGGGCCGCGCGGAACGTGAACGGCAAGGCGATCCTCTACGCCGACAACATGACCGAGTCGATGAAGCGCGCGATCGGCGAGACCGAGCGGCGCCGCGCGAAGCAGATTGCCTACAACGAGCAGATGGGCATCACGCCGCGCGGTGTCGTGAAGCGCATCAAGGACATCATCGACGGCGTCTACAACGCGGACGAGGCACGCGCCGAGCTGAAGGAAGCCCAGCAGCGTGCGAAATTCGAGGACATGTCGGAAAAGCAGCTCGCCAAGGAAATCAAGCGCCTCGAGAAGCAGATGGCCGACTACGCGAAGAACCTCGAATTCGAGAAGGCTGCCGCGACCCGCGACCAGCTTGCGCTGCTGCGTGAGCGTGTGTTCGGCGCGAACGTCGGCGATCACGTCAACGGCGGCCGGTAAATCTTTCCAAGCGTCACAGAAACCTAACGGTAACGAGCCTGTAAGCCTTGTCGGATCAGGGGTTTACACGGCTCGTCGTTTGTTCCGGAACAGGTTCGGTGCTAAACTTCGCAATTATTGAGAATTGTTCGCATTAACGTTATTCGTCGCGTTAGTGTTTTCGGCGGGCAGGCCTGGCGGTCGGTCCGCATGGTTCCAGATCAAATAACAAGGAGTGTCCATGTTGGGTTCTTCGTTCATCCGCACGACGGTTGCGGTAGCGGCGGCGCTTGCCGCGATGTCGGCCTCGGCTGCCGAATATCCGATCGGCAAGCAGCAGATCCAGGGCGGCATGGAAATCGGCGCGGTGTACCTGCAGCCGATCACGATGGACCCGGAAGGGATGATGCGCAAGGCGTCGGATTCCGACATCCACCTCGAGGCCGACATCCATGCGGTCAAGAACAACCCGACGGGTTTCGCGGAAGGCGACTGGATGCCGTACCTGCAGGTCACGTACAAGCTGACGAAGCAGGGTGACACGAAGTGGAAGGCCGAAGGCGACCTGATGGGCATGGTCGCGAGCGATGGTCCGCACTACGGCGACAACGTGAAGCTGAACGGCCCGGGCAAGTACCACCTGACGATGGTCGTCAAGCCGCCGATGCAGACGGGCCACATGGCGTTCGGTCGTCACATCGACAAGGAAACGGGCGTGGGCGCATGGTTCAAGCCCATTACCCTCGAGTACGACTTCCCGTTCGCCGGTATCGGCAAGAAGGGCGGTTACTGATTGGTGGCATCACGGACGGCGCGCTTCGGCGCGCCGTCGGCGTAGAGAACCCAGAATGAAAATTCCCCAGAAAATCGTTGCCGCAGCCGCTGCGTTGTGGCTTGCCGGCGCAGCGTACGCTGCCGACCTGCCGACGTTCAAGCTCGAAATGACGGACGGCAAGCTGAATCCCGCCCGCATCGAAGTGCCGGCCGGCCAGCGTTTCAAGATCGAGATCAAGAACACCGGCAAAGGCGCAGCCGAATTCGAGAGCGTCCAGCTGCGCAAGGAGAAGGTGCTTGCGCCGGGTGCCGATTCGTTCGTGGTCGTCGCGCCGCTGTCGCCGGGCGAATACAAGTTTTTCGACGATTTCCACCAGCAGGCGCAGGGCGTGATCGTCGCGAAGTAACACGTTTTATCTGCGCGCAGGCTCACCAGCCCGGTGTTCTGCGCGTCAGGAGGTATCGATGGGTCAGATCTTGTTCATCGTCTGGCGGGAGAGCGTCGAAGCGCTGCTCGTCGTCGGCATTCTCTATGCATGGCTGAAAAACGGCGACGACGACGCGCGCCGCGGCCTGCCTTTCCTGTGGGCCGGTGTCGGTGTTGGCTTGCTGATGGCCGTGGGCCTCGGCGCCGCGCTGGTCGGTTTCACCGAAGTGCTGTCCGGTGACGCGCAGGACTACTTCCAGACTGCGATGGTGCTGATCGCATGCGTGCTGATCGTGCAGATGGTGCTGTGGATGCGCCGGCACGGCCGCACGCTGAAGCGCGACATGGAGCAATCGCTTCAGCAGAGCACGCGCGATTCGAACTGGTGGGGCGTCGCGGTGCTGGTCGCGCTTGCGATCGCGCGCGAGGGCAGCGAGACGGTGATCTTCCTGTACGGTCTCGGTTTCGGCCAGTCGGGCCACGTCGACGGCAGCCAGATGCTCGCGGTCGTGATCGGCCTCGGCCTTGCGTTCTTCACGTTCTATCTGCTGCAACTCGGCGGCAAGTACTTCTCGTGGCGGCATTTCTTCCGCGTCACCGAAGTGATGCTGCTGTTCCTCGGCGCAGGCCTGTTCCAGACCGGCGTCGACAAGCTGATCGACAAGGAAATCCTGCCGCTCGGCATTTCGCAGGTGTGGGACACGTCCGCGATCCTCGATGATTCGGGCACGTTCGGCTCGCTCGTCGCGACGCTGACCGGTTATCGCGCGCACCCGGCACTGACCAACCTGGTTGCGTACGCGGTGTACTGGGCGGTGGTCTGGTTGCTGATGAAGCGTGCGAGCCGTCGCCCGGCCGTCGCTGCGGGTCGCGCGGCATGAGCGTTGCCGCCGCAGCCAAGCCGGGCTGGCTCGCGCAGGCGGGCCAGTGGATGCAGCGCCACGGCGCGCTGATCCGCGGCATCCAGTGGGCCGTCGTCGCCGTCTATGCATTCCTGATCATCGTGCCGGCGGTGTTGCCGCTGCCGGACGACTCCGCGCACCTGTGGAGCAACCTCACGCTGATCGCGCAATTCACCTTCTGGGGCATCTGGTGGCCGTTCGTGCTGCTGTCGATGGTGATGCTCGGCCGTGTCTGGTGCGGCGTGCTGTGTCCGGAGGGCGCGCTCACCGAATTCGCGAGCAAGTTCGGCCGGGGCGGTCCGATTCCGCGCTGGATACGGTGGGGTGGCTGGCCGTTCGTCGCGTTCGGACTCACGACGATCTACGGGCAGATGGTGAGCGTGTACCAGTACCCGCTCGCGGTGCTGTTCGTGCTCGGCGGCTCGACCGTCGGCGCGATCGTGATCGGCGTGCTGTACGGCCGCGAGAAGCGCGTGTGGTGCAAGTACCTGTGCCCGGTCAACGGCGTGTTCGGGCTGCTCGCGCGGCTTGCGCCGATGCGCTACAAGGTCGACGAGGAGGCATGGCGTCGTTCGTACAAGAACGGCGAGCATGGCCATCGCGTGATTCCGATCAACTGCGCACCGCTCGTGCCGTTGCGCAACATGCAGGGCGCGGCGGACTGCCATATGTGCGGCCGCTGCAGCGGGCACCGGGATGCGATCTCGCTGTCGTCGCGCTCGCCGTCCGACGAAGTCGTGAACCTCGGCGCGCAAAAGGCAAACCCGTGGGACACCGCGCTGATCCTGTACGGCCTGCTCGGCGTCGCGATCGGTGCGTTCCACTGGACCGTCAGCCCATGGTTCGTGCAGATCAAGCAATGGCTCGCGGGCTGGCTGATCGACCATGACATCACGTGGCCGCTCGAAACCAATGCACCGTGGTTCCTGCTCACGCATTATCCGGATCGCAACGACGTCTTCTCCTGGCTCGACGGTGGGCTGGTCGTCAGCTACATCGTCGGCACGGGGCTCGTGTACGGCACGGCGCTGCTGGTGCTGTTGGCCGGCGCCACGCTGATGCTCGGCCGCTTCGAGCGCGTGCGGCTCCATCATCTCGCGCAGGCTTTGATCCCGATCGCGGGCGCGGGCGTGTTTCTTGGCCTGTCGGCCACGACGCTGTCGCTGCTTCGTGCCGAGCATGTGCCGCTCGGTTGGGCAACCGATGTACGCATCGCGATCCTGGTCGGCGCCAACGCATGGAGTGCGTGGCTCGCATGGAAAGTGACGGGGCGTTATGCGGCCTTGCCGCGCCGGCTTGCGGCCTTCGCGTGGTTCGCTGTCGCGCTTGCCGTCATCGACAGCGCATGGTGGCTGATGTTCTGGGGTTTCTGAAGCGGCTCGCGCGCCGCTTCGGCGGTCATGCACTTACGCGGTAACGAATCTCGGGGACCTGCTTCGCGCATTGGCCGCCCAAATAAAAAAGCGACACGTCGAAGGACGTGTCGCTTTTTTCTTCCTTGTGCGAGAACCAAAAAAGTGGCTTGGCTTGCTGCAACGGCTGCTTGAGTGTGTTTGCACGAAGGGGTCTAGATCTCGCGTGCAAGCCGTTACGCTGGCTAATGCCCAACACCTCTCAGGGAGGTGGTCCCCACAATACTCTGTCGTTACTTCGTCAGGATCAGTTTGCCGAGCCGTGTGGCGCGCAACTGATAGGTCTCTCCGTTATGCGCGATGCTGACGTGGCTTTGGCCTTGCAGCAGCGCATCGCTGCTGACGACCCGCGTGCCTGCATCGCGGTTGCCGGCGGGCTTCGCCGGCGTGGTGACCGCTGCCGTCTTCTGGCGGCTGCTGCCTGCGGTGCCGGTCGGGCGGCGCAAGGTCAGCGTGGTCGGGCGCATGGTGTCGGTCATTCGGTTGATCGGTGACTGTCGATACGATGGAATGAATTCTAAATGATAACTATTCCCATTTACAAAAACTCTTTATCGATCGAAATGGTGAACCTGATAGCTTGAATCAAAGGGGCGGCCCGCAGGCCGCCGCCGGGTTCAGTGCAGCGGATCGGGATCCTTGCGGCCCTGCGCGTACTCGCGGATCAGGCGAACCGTGTCGATATCCGACGTGCGGTACGCCTCCTTGACGATCCCGTGCGTCTGGCGCGCGTCTTCGCTGTCGTCGGTGACGACCAGCGTCGTGCGGTATTCGAAACGCAGGAACAGCTCGTGGTCGTCGCGTTCCTCGATCGTCATCGTCAGCGAGCCGCCGATCTCGCCGTCGGCGGCGCGGATGTCGTAGCGGACCTGCTGATTCGGCGTGAACGTGACGTGGTCGCGCACGGTCGCGTGACCGTAGTGCAGTTCACGTTCGAGCGTCGTCTCCGTCCGTTCGTGGACGACGCAGCTGTCGAGACCGAGCACGAACAGTTGCGGCTGTTCGGCGCGCAGCACGAGACCTTCCCAGAGCTGGTCGCGGGTGAGGGTGGGCACGGCCGGATCGTCGGAGTTGATCTGGATCAGATGTTCGAAGTTCAAGGGGACGGGTTCCTTCTGGTGGCGGGCGGCCACATGGCTCAAGAAGTCATTGTGACGCAAAACGGGCGGTTTCGCGGCACCTGCCCGTGCGTCCACGCCTCATGCCTCGATACGGCCCATGCGCCCCGTCTGGTAGTCGACGACCGCCTGCCGGATCTCTTCCTCGGTATTCATCACGAACGGGCCGTAGCGGACGATCGGCTCGTTGAGCGGTACGCCGCCGATCAGCAGCAGGTCGAGCGGCGTGTCGCCGGCAGCGAACGTGACCGTGTCGCCGTCGTCGCCATACACGACCATGTGCCGTGCGTCGACTGCCTGCCTGTCGGGCCCGTAGAGGCCCGTTCCGTCGATCGGATAGGCGAATACACGATAGCCTGCCGGGACGGGCTGCGTGACCGTTGCACCGGGCTGCAGCGTGAAATGCTGGTAGAGGATCGGCGTGCGCGTCTCGATCGCCGCCCGGACGCCGAACGCTTCGCCGGCGATGACGCGCACGCGCACGAGACCGTCCGGCGACGTGGCGCTCGGGATGCGATCGGCCGGGATTTCCTGGTAGCGCGGCGCGATCAGCTTGTCGCGCCGCGGCAGGTTGACCCACAGCTGGAAGCCGTGGGAGCGGCCGCCTGCCTGCGCGAATTCAGGATCCGGCATCTCGCTGTGCACGACGCCGGCGCCCGCCGTCATCCATTGCACGTCGCCCGGGCCGAGCGTGCCGGCATGGCCGGACGAGTCGCGATGACGGAAGCGCCCGTCGAGTGCATAGGTCACGGTCTCGAAGCCGCGATGCGGATGGTCGGGGGCGCCCTTGGCTTCGCCGGGCGCGTAGTCGACGGGGCCCATTTCGTCGAGCAGCAGGAACGGATCGAAATCCATCAGCAGCCGGGTCGGGAACGGGCGGTGAACCACGAAGCCGCCGCCTTCAGTCGTGCGAAGTGCGGGGTACGTGCGGTCAAGCGAGCGAGCGGTCGTCATGCGGATACCCTCGAAATCATCGGAATAGCGTTATTTTTGAAACATAGCGCTATTATATTGGGCGTTTTACCGCGCGATTCGCGACGGTTCGCAATGGATTGTTCTGAAATTGGAACGATGAGATGAATATCGATGCACACAACCTGAACGACCTCATGTACTTTTCGCAGGTCGTCGAACATGGCGGTTTCTCGGCCGCGGAGCGCGTGCTGGGCATCTCGAAATCGCGCCTGTCGCGGCGCCTGACCGAACTCGAGGCGGCGCTCGGCGTGCGCCTGCTGCAGCGCTCCACACGCAAGCTCGCGCTGACCGAGGCGGGGGAGCTGTTCTACCAGCACTGCCAGGCGATGCTGGCCGAAGCGCAGGCTGCGATGAACGCGGTCCAGCAGTTGCGCGCATCGCCGCGCGGCTCGGTGCGTGTCAGTGTGCCCGTGACGCTGTCGCAGACGATGCTGTCGCGCATCCTGCCCGAATTCCTGCGCCGCTATCCCGAGGTGAAGGTGCACGTCCGCGTGACGAATCGCGTGATCGACCTGTTCGAGGATTCGATCGACGTCGCGCTGCGTGTGCGCTCGGAGCCTCCGCAGAACGCGAATATCGTCGTGCGGCCGCTATGGCGCACCGAGCAGATGCTGGTCGGTGCGCCGAGCCTGCTGAGCCAGAATGCGCCGCCGCTGGTACCGGACGACCTGAGCGGATTCGAAACGCTCGATACGCCGAGCGTCGACGGGCGGCACGTGTTCAACCTGATCGCGCCGGACGGTACGCGTCACGTGCACGAACACGACCCGCGGCTGGTGACGGCCGACCTGATGACGATCCGCGAAGCCGTGCTCGATGGCCTCGGCATCGCGGCGCTGCCGGAGATGATGTACGGCAACGCGCTGCGCGCGGGGCAACTGTCGCCGGTGATGCCGGGCTGGACGCTGCCCGTGCCGCAGCTGTACGCGGTGTTCGTGTCGCGGCAGGGGATGCCGCCTGCGGTGCGTGCGTTTGTCGACTATCTGGTCGAGAAGCTCGATCACGGCGCCTACAAGGAACCGGGGTGTCCGGAGCGAGCGAAGAAGGAAGCGGCGGCCGATGTTTCGGCGACCTGAACACGACGTGCACGGCGAGGCAAATTTGTTTTGTCATTGAAGCGTCGCCTGCAATCGCAAGTTTCAATCGCCGGAACCTTGAATGCGCGTGCATGCGAGCCTATATTGAAATCCCATTTCGTGAAGGAAGTTCTGAGCGAAATCAGGTGGCCGCATATATTGTGAGCCAGATAGGGCAGAACGCGCAGTCCGTGCAGACCACGGCAGAGTCGCATTTGCGTTGCTCGAGGCGTAACCGATACCGCCAAAGAGCCCGCCGCCCGAAGGCGCCCGCGTGCGCATGAAAAAAGGCCTTCATCTGGCGATGAAGGCCTTTTACTTTGTGCGCGGCCGGCGAGGTGCGGCCGGCCAGGTGCAGCCGGCGAGCGCCTGATTGCGCGTGCGTTACTTCGCTTTTGCGGTCGGCTCGGTCACGAAGCCGAGCTTCGTCAAACCGCCGGCCTGCGCATCCGACATCACTTCGGCGACGTGTTCGTAGGCAACCTTGCGGTCCGCACGCAGGTGCAACTCCGGCTGCGGCGTGCGTTTTGCCGCTTCCGCGATGCGTTCCTGCAATTGTTCGCGCGTGACCGTATGGTCGTCCCACAGGATCGTGCCGTCGCCCTGGATCGCGACGTCGACCGTCTGCGGTTTTTCGTCGACAGGCTGGCTGCTGGCATGCGGCAGGTCGATCTTCACCGCGTGCTGCATCGCCGGGATCGTCACGAGGAAAATGATCAGGAGTACGAGCATGACGTCGACGAGCGGCGTCATGTTGATCTCGCTCATCACTGCATCGTCGTCATCGTCGCTGAAACCGGTGTTCATTGCCATGGTTCACCCCGTCTCAGCTGGCGCGCGTCGCGAGACGCAGGCCGTCGCGCGTCGACGACGATGCGAGGCTCGCGCCCGTCACGAAATACGCGTGCAGGCCGTGCGCGAAGCGGCGCAGCTTGCTGACGACGCCCTTGTTCGCACGGGTGAGTGCGTTGTAGCCGAGCACGGCCGGGATCGCGACGAACAGGCCGAATGCGGTCATGATCAGCGATTCGCCGACCGGGCCCGCGACCTGGTCGATCGACGTCTGGCCGGATGCGCCGATCGCGAGCAGTGCGTGGTAGATCCCCCAGACCGTACCGAACAGGCCGACGAACGGCGCCGTGCTGCCGACCGACGCGAGGATCGCGAGGCCGCTTTGCATGCGCGAGATGCCTTCGTCCATCGTGTCCTTCAGGCAGCGCGTGACCCAGTCCGACACGTCCATGCGGTCGTGTAGGTGCGGTTGCGTCTGATGGTGGTGATCGGCGGCTTCCTTGCCCGACAGCGCGAGCGCGAGGAACGGGTTGTCGTTCGGCGTCGAGGCGGCGAGCCCGAGCTTCTTGATGCCGTCGTCGAAGTTGTCCGAATGCCAGAACGCCTGCTCGGCGTTCTTCGTCAGGCGGTTCAGGCGGATCACGTTCCAGCCCTTGATGACGATCACGATCCACGACAGGACCGACATCACGAGCAGCGTGATCGCGATGGCGCGCGTGACGAAATCACCTTGCGCCCAGACGTGCGCGATACCGTAGCTTTGCATTTTCTTGTTTCCTTTGAATCTACCGAATATGACGGGTTAGTCGTCGAGCGTGAAGTTGAAGGGCAGCGTATGGGCGGCGCGGATCGCCTGGCCGTTCTCGATATACGGCGGACAGGTGCTGGCGCGCGTCGCCTCGAGCGCGGCTTCGTCGAGACGCGGGTAGCCGCTGCTCTTCTGCAGCTGGACGCTTTCGATCTTGCCCGTCACGCCGATGATGAAGTGAACATAAGCCGTGCCCGTTTCGCCGCGACGCTTCGACATCGTCGGATAGGCGGGCTTCACGAAATTGCAGCTGAGCGCCGTGACGTTCTTCGGTGCGCTGACCTGCATTGTCTCGCGCGCCGGGCCGGGTGCTGCAGCCGGTGCGGCAGGCGCCGGCGCGGCGGGAGCCGGCGTCGGATCGACCACTGCCGGCGCGGGTGTCGGCGACGGTGCCTGCGCGACCGGCTGAGGCGTCGGGACGGCTTTCTGTACCGGCTTCGGCTCGACCTTCGGCTTCACGCGCGGCGTGGGCTTGGGGGGCGTGGGCTGCTGCGCGGCCGACTGGACCGCGACCGGCTGGGCAGGGGGCGCGGGCGGAATGAGCTGTGCGGTGATCGACTGAACCTCGATCTCCTTCGCCGGCGGCGGCGCGTTGCGATGGAGCCAGGCGGCCGTCAGCATGATCGCATGTGCGGCAAGCACACCGACCGCGGCGACGATCACTCGGGGATTCATACGTGGTGCAGCCGGCAAGATGCTGGCGGGAGTGGAATGCGAAGCCTGCATGTTAGCTTGAAAGAACGATGTCGCACCCGGGGCGCGGCGGGTGAATCGGCATCACTTGCGGAAGATCAGCAGCGAGATGCAAACGGTGGTCACAAATCCGATCAGCAATTCCATGACAGGCTCCTTGGCAGGTAAGCCGCTGGCTCGCGCATACGGTGGCTTGCTGACGGTCAAAACAAAAATGCGGCCTGGGCCGCATGTACACACCCGGCGCCGGTCAGGCAGCCTTGCGTTCGTAGAACGTGACCGGGATCGGATGAGCGTGGTGCTCGACACCGCACTGGCTCGCGCAGACGCCTTGTTCGGCCATGAGGTCGCGTACGGACTCCTCGCACTTGCCGCAGCACGTGGCCACGCCGAGCTCGAACTGGAGTTCATCGAAAGAGTTCACGCCCTCTGCGAGGGACGCGCGAATCTTGCGATCGGAAACAGACTTGCACACGCAGACGATCATGGTGAGTTGCGATAGCTAACGTTAATGCGAATTATTATCATTAATTTTGCGGACGTTGACAAGCGCGGGTCGGGCTTTTTTTAAGGTCATCGGACCCTTGAAACGATGGGGGCGGTGGAGCGGCACGCGGAAGCGGGCGTGCCGGCTCGTGTCAGGCGGTCGCGCAGGCGCGCGCGTTCGGCGAGGAAATGGTGACGGATTCGACCGGTGCGGCGAGGCCGAGCAGCGTCGACGCGAGTACCTGCAACTGGCGGCCGTCGCTGGTCGAGCAGAAGCGGGGCGGCGCCGCGCGCGTGCCGGCCGGCGCACGCAGGCTGCGCTCGTCGAGAATCCGGGCGAGCTGGCGCGCGATTGCGTCGCTCGTGTCGACGATCGTCAGGCGGTCGCCCACAAGGTCACGAATCGTTTCCGTGAAGAACGGGTAATGCGTGCAGCCGAGTACCAGCGTATCGGCGCCGTCGTCGAGCATCGGCTGCAGGTAGCTGTCGAGCAACGCGCGCAATGCGGGCGAATTCGTGTCGCCGCGCTCGATGGCCTCGACGAGCCCGTGGCCGGGCTGGCAGATGAAGCGGCGGCCGGCGCCGTAGCGGTCGAGCAGCGCCTGGAAGCGCGGGCTGTTCAGCGTCGACTGCGTGGCGAGGACGCCCGCGACGCCGCTCGCGGACACGGCGACGGCCGGCTTGATGCCCGGCTCGACGCCGACGAGCGGCATCGGCAGGTGTTCGCGGATCGCGGCGATCGCGCGTGCGGTTGCGGTGTTGCAGGCGATGACGAGCGCCTTCGCCCCTTCGCGGGCCAGCCACTCGCCGATTGCCAGCGTGCGTTCCGTAATGAACGCCTCATCGCGCGGACCATAAGGTGCGTGGTGCGAATCGGCGACGTAGATGAACGATTCGTCGGGCAGCTGCGCGCGCGCGGCGCGCAGTACCGACAGGCCACCCAGCCCTGAATCGAAGATGCCGATGGGGGCAGCGGTCGTGGACGTCGCGGCGATAACGGAATGTGTCGACATGAAAGGACGGGTGGCGATGGCGGGAAGGGCGGAGCGCGCTTACTCCGGCGAACCCATCATCGTTTGCTGGTAGTTCTGCAGGCCGACCTTGCCGATCAGGTCGATCTGCGTTTCCAGCCAGTCGATGTGCTCTTCGGTGTCGTCGAGGATCTTTTCGAAGATCTCGCGCGACACGTAGTCACGAACCGATTCGCAATAGGCGATCGCTTCCTTGCAGGTGGACTGCGAGATCTGCTCGAGCTTCAGGTCGCACTTCAGGATCTCTTCGGTTTCCTCGCCGATGAGCAGCTTGTGCAGGTCCTGCAGGTTCGGCAGGCCGTCGAGCATGAAGACGCGCTCGATCAGCCAGTCGGCGTGCTTCATTTCGCCGATCGACTCGTCGTACTCGTGCTTGCCGAGTTTCTCGAGGCCCCAGTGCTTGTACATGCGCGCATGCAGGAAGTACTGGTTGATCGCCGTGAGTTCATTCTTCAACTGGGCGTTCAGATATTCGATGACTTTCTTGTCGCCTTGCATGGCTTGTTCCTTGTTCAGTGGGGCTTCAGAAACCGAAAGATAATCGCTCGTACGAGAAAAGCCAAGCCTCGAAGCCTTGCCGGGCCTGCCTTTTGCATGTAATGAGAATCAGCCTCGAATAATCGGCCGCATGCAGGAATGAGAACGAGAAGCAAAAAGGCCGGACTTGCGTCCGGCCTTGCATTCGATCGCGCTCAAGCGGTTGCGACCGGGATCTTGCCGATCTTCGCCTGCCACTCCTTCGGGCCGGTCTGGTGCACCGACGTGCCCGACGAATCGACGGCAACCGTCACCGGCATGTCCTGCACGTCGAACTCGTAGATCGCTTCCATGCCGAGGTCTTCGAATGCGAGCACCTTCGCGCCGCGGATCGCCTTCGACACGAGGTACGCGGCGCCGCCGACGGCCATCAGGTAGGCCGCCTTGTGCTTCTTGATCGCGTCGATCGCGACCGGGCCGCGCTCGGCCTTGCCGACCATCGAGATCAGGCCGGTTTGCGCGAGCATCGTCTCGGTGAACTTGTCCATGCGCGTGGCCGTCGTCGGGCCTGCCGGGCCGACCACTTCGTCGCGCACCGGATCGACCGGGCCGACGTAGTAGATCACGCGGTTGGTGAAGTCGACCGGCAGCTTCTCGCCCTTCGCGAGCATGTCGGCGATGCGCTTGTGCGCAGCGTCGCGGCCGGTGAGCATCTTGCCCGACAGCAGCAGCGTCTGGCCCGGCGTCCAGCTGGCGACTTCTTCCGGCGTCAGCGTGTTCAGGTCGACGCGCTTGCTGGTTTCCGTGTTCGGTTCCCACTGGACCTTCGGCCATGCGTCGAGCGACGGTGCTTCAAGCTTGGCCGGGCCCGAGCCGTCGAGCACGAAGTGCGCGTGGCGCGTGGCCGCGCAGTTCGGGATCAGCGCGACCGGCTTCGATGCCGCGTGCGTCGGTGCCGCCATGATCTTCACGTCGAGCACCGTTGCGAGGCCACCGAGGCCCTGGGCGCCGATGCCGAGAGCGTTGACCTTCTCGTGCAGTTCGACACGCAGTTCCTCGACCCAGTCCTTCGGACCGCGCGCGATGATTTCCTGGATGTCGATCGGCTCCATCAGCGATTCCTTCGCCATCAGCATCGCCTTCTCGGCGGTGCCGCCGATGCCGATCCCGAGCATGCCCGGCGGGCACCAGCCGGCGCCCATCGTCGGAACCGTCTTCAGCACCCAGTCGACGATCGAGTCGGACGGGTTCAGCATCACGAACTTCGACTTGTTCTCCGAGCCGCCGCCCTTCGCCGCGACCTGCACGTCGACCTTGTCGCCCGGCACGATCTCGTAGTGGATCACGGCCGGCGTGTTGTCCTTCGTGTTCTTGCGGGCGCCTTCCGGCGGATTGACGATCGACGCGCGCAGCACGTTGTCCGGGTGCGTGTAACCGCGGCGCACGCCTTCGTTGATCATGTCGGTGAGGCCCATCGTCGCGCCGTCCCAGCGCACGTCCATGCCGACCTTCACGAAGATCGTGACGATGCCGGTGTCCTGGCAGATCGGACGCTTGCCTTCCGCGCACATGCGGCTGTTCGTGAGGATCTGCGCGATCGCATCCTTCGCGGCCGGGCTTTCTTCCAGCTCGTACGCGCGGCCGAGGGCCTGGATGTAGTCGAGCGGGTGGTAGTAGCTGATGTACTGCAGCGAATCCGCGATGCTCTGGATCAGGTCTTCCTGTTTGATGACGGTCATGGCTGAGACTCTGTGGGGACAGTGGGGAATGCGTTTATGCGTTGGCGGCTGCTTCGGCCGGCTTGCGGGACGCGGGCACGGCACTCTCGTGCGGCGCGTGCGTCTCGTGGAAATGGGCCGGGTGCGTGTGCGTCGTCAGGCGGTCGACCCACGCCATCACGAGCGCCGACACCAGGAACGACACGTGGATGATCACCTGCCACATGATCGCGTGCATCGTGTGCTGGTCGGGGTTGATGAACGTCTTCAGCAGGTGGATCGACGAAATGCTGATCAGCGCCATCGACAGCTTGACCTTCAGCACGCCCGCGTTCACGTGGTCGAGCCATTCGGGCTCGTCTGGGTGGCCCTCGATGCCGAGGCGCGACACGAACGTTTCGTAACCGCCGACGATCACCATGATCAGCAGGTTCGAGATCATCACCACGTCGATCAGGCCGAGCACCGCGAGCATCACGCTTATTTCGTCGAGGCTGGTCGCATGCGACAGCAGGTGCCAGACTTCCTTCAGGAACAGGAACACGTAGACGGCCTGCGCGACGATCAGGCCGAGGTAAAGCGGAACCTGGAGCCAGCGGCTCATGAAAATCAGCGCGGGAAGCGGGCGAAGCGGGCGACGGGCGGGGCGGCCGGGCGAATGCGGGGCGGACATGGTGGAGACTCGGGCGCGGTGCGCAGGTATCGGGGGTAATCTTGAAAAGGCGCGCTATTGTAACGCGTCGGCCGGCGCGACTGCAGTGACGCGCCGGCACAGCCGGGGACGGATCAGGACGCGGCGGCGGGCACGCGTTTCACGCGCAGGCTCGCGAGCACGATGCCGGTGACGACGCACGCGAGCGCAATGCCGTGGGCGAGGGTCGGCCGCTCGCCGAGGAACGCGATGCCATACGCGGCCGCGGCGACCGGCAGCACCGCGCTGAACACGCCAGCGAGGCTGCCCGGCACGTGCCGGATGCCTTTCATCCACAGCCAGAACGAGAAGATGCTGGCCGACAGGCCGTACCAGACGACGAGCGCCCAGGTGCCGGCCGGCACGCTCGCGTAATCGAAATGCCACATGGCCGTCGCGCCGAGCGGCAGCATCAGGCACAGGCCGAACAGGTGCGTGTACGCGCAGATGTCGATCGGCGCGAGCGTCTGCGTGAGGCGGCGCGACAGGATCACGTAGATCGATTCGCAGCACACCGCGCCGAGGATCAGCAGGTTGCCGGTCAGCGACGACGATGCACCGTGCCCGGCGGCGCTGCCGTTCGCGAGGTTGATCGTCACGACGCCGGCGATCGCGAGCGCGATCGACACGAGCGCACGGCCGTTCGGTTTTTCACGCAGGATCAGCCACGCGAACAGCGCGACGATCGCCGGAATCGTGCTGGTGATCACGCCGGCCGCGACCGCGCTCGTGCGCTGCACGCCGTTCAGCATCAGCAGCGTGAACATGAAGGTGCCGAAGAACGCCTGCAGGAACAGGTTCAGCCATTCGCCGCGCTTGACGGTGCGCATCTTCACCGGGCTGAACAGCGGCCACAGCACGGCGATCGCAATCACGAAGCGCAGCGTGGCGAGGATGGCGACGGGAACGAAGACGACGATCGATTTGCCGATACCGACATTGCTGCCGACGAACAGCATCGACAGAACGAGAAAGAAAGCATAGCGATTCAAGCTGGAATCCGGAAGGCGAGTTCAGTTAGGATTGTAGGGTCGCGCTCGTTACAGCGTAAAGCTGCAAGCGGCGCCGCCCGGCGGGCGAAACGGCCGTGCCGCGTAAGTGACGGGTAAGTTGGAGCGCTTATTGTGGACACTGTCGGGTCGCCCGGTCGCCATCGTGCGACGTGGTGCGGCGCAGCATCGCGCAGCGGCCTTCGGGCCGTGCGCGGATGGTGGGTAGGAGACAGCGGCGCGCATGCGCCGGCCAAGACGCGCGGCGTGCACGATCGCGCCGCCATGCAGAGGATTCATGTTCACCAAGGGGTTGTCGATGTCTGCGATTGAATCGGTTCTTCACGAAACCCGCCAGTTTGCGCCGCCCGCGGCGCTCGAGCAGGCGGCGACCATTTCCGGCATGCCGGCCTATCGGGCGCTCGTCGCCGAGGCCGAGCGCGATTACGAAGGCTTCTGGGCGCGCCTCGCGCGCGAGGGCCTTGCGTGGCACAAGCCGTTCACCAAAGTGCTCGACGAGTCCAACGCGCCGTTCTACAAGTGGTTCGACGACGGCGAGCTCAACGCGTCGTACAACTGCCTCGACCGTCACGTCGAAGCCGGCAACGGCGAGCGCGTCGCGGTGATCTTCGAAGCCGACGACGGCACCGTCACGCGCGTCACCTATGCGGATCTCCTCGCCCGCGTGTCGCGTTTCGCGAATGCGCTGAAGAAGCGCGGCATCGGCAAGGGCGACCGCGTCGTCATCTATATCCCGATGTCGATCGAAGGCATCGTCGCGATGCAGGCCTGCGCGCGCATCGGCGCGACCCACTCGGTCGTGTTCGGCGGCTTCTCCGCGAAGTCGCTGAACGAGCGGCTCGTCGACGTCGGCGCGACGGCGCTGATCACGGCCGACGAGCAGGCACGCGGCGGCAAGACGCTGCCGCTCAAGAGCATCGCCGACGAGGCGCTCGCGCTGGGCGGCTGCGAAGCGGTGAAGAGCGTGATCGTCTATCGCCGCACCGGCGGCAAGATCGACTGGCATGCCGACCGCGACCTGTGGATGCACGAACTGACGGCCGCCGAATCCGACACCTGCGAGCCGGAATGGGTGAGCGCCGAGCATCCGCTGTTCATCCTGTATACGTCGGGCTCGACCGGCAAGCCGAAGGGCGTGCAGCACAGCACCGGCGGCTACCTGCTGTGGGCCGCGCAGACGATGAAGTGGACCTTCGACTGGAAGCCCACCGACGTGTTCTGGTGCACGGCCGACATCGGCTGGGTCACCGGCCACACGTACATCACGTACGGCCCGCTCGCCTGCGGCGGCACGCAGGTCGTGTTCGAGGGCGTGCCGACCTGGCCGGACGCCGGCCGCTTCTGGAAGATGATCGGCGACCACAAGGTCAGCGTGTTCTACACCGCGCCGACCGCGATCCGTTCGCTGATCAAGGCCGCCGAGGCCGACGACAAGGTGCATCCGAAGAGCTACGACCTGTCGAGCCTGCGCATCATCGGCACGGTCGGCGAGCCGATCAATCCGGAAGCGTGGATGTGGTATCACAAGCACGTCGGCCAGGAGCGTTGCCCGATCGTCGATACGTGGTGGCAGACCGAGACGGGCGGCCACATGATCACGCCGCTGCCGGGCGCGACGCCGACCGTGCCCGGTTCGTGCACGCTGCCGCTGCCGGGCATCATGGCCGCGGTGGTCGACGAAACCGGCCAGGACGTGCCGAACGGGCAAGGCGGCATTCTCGTCGTCAAGCGCCCGTGGCCGGCGATGATCCGCACGATCTGGGGCGATCCGGAGCGCTTCAAGAAGAGCTACTACCCGGAAGAACTCGGCGGCACGCTCTATCTCGCCGGCGACGGCACCGTGCGCGACAAGGACACCGGCTACTTCACGATCATGGGCCGGATCGACGACGTGCTGAACGTGTCGGGCCACCGGCTCGGCACGATGGAGATCGAATCGGCGCTGGTCTCGCACGAGCTGGTGGCCGAGGCGGCCGTGGTCGGCCGTCCTGACGACACGACGGGCGAGGCGGTGGTCGCGTTCGTGGTGCTCAAGCGTGCGCGTCCGGAAGGCGAGGAGGCCGCGGCGCTCGCGAAGACGCTGCGCGACTGGGTCGGCAAGCAGATCGGGCCGATCGCGAAGCCGAAGGACATCCGCTTCGGCGACAACCTGCCGAAGACGCGCTCGGGCAAGATCATGCGGCGCCTGCTGCGTTCGCTCGCCAAGGGCGAAGCGATCACGCAGGACACGTCCACGCTCGAGAACCCGGCCATCCTCGA
>NZ_LDVA01000376.1:0-1187 GCF_050768715.1 Burkholderia sp. ZZQ-2
TCGAGCGCGCCTGCCTGCACCAGCACCTGCTCCGCATAGAGCTGCGCGATCGCGATCTTCGCGCCGAAGAACGCCGGGTCGCTCGCGCGGTTCGCCTGCGCGGCCACCAGCGCGCGCGCCATCTGCCATCCGCACAGCACCACGCCCGCCAGCTTCAGGTACGGCACGCTGCCCGCGAACACCGCATTCGGGTCCTGCTTCGCGTTCGCCAGCACGTAATCCACCACCGACGACAGCGCCTTCGCGCCCTTCTCCAGTTGCACCTTCATCGACGCGGCCGCCGCACCGTCCAGCTTGCCCAGCGCCGCGACAGTCTCGCCGATTTCGGCGATCAGCGCCTTCGCCACCGCGCCGCCGTCGCGCAGCGTCTTGCGGCCCACCAGGTCGTTCGCCTGGATCGCCGTCGTGCCTTCGTAGATCGCCAGGATCCGCGCATCGCGGTAATACTGCGCCGCGCCGGTTTCCTCGATGAAACCCATCCCGCCGTGCACCTGCACGCCCAGGCTCGCCACGTCGTTCACCATCTCCGTGCTCCAGCCCTTCACGACCGGCACCAGATATTCGTAGATTGCCTGATGACGCGCCCGCGTCGCCTCGTCCGAATGGCGGTGGGCAATGTCGCTGTGCGCCGCGGCCACGTACGCCAGCGAGCGCGCACCTTCGGTCAGCGCGCGCATCGTGCCGAGCATCCGGCGCACGTCCGGGTGATGGATGATCGTCACCGACTGCTTGGCCGACCCGTCCACCGGGCGGCTCTGCACGCGTTCCTTCGCGAATTCCGCGGCCTTCTGGTACGCGCGGTCGGCCACGCCGATCCCCTGCATCCCGACGCCGAAGCGCGCCGCGTTCATCATGATGAACATGTATTCGAGGCCACGGTTTTCTTCGCCGATCAGATAGCCGATCGCGCCACCGTTATCGCCATATTGCAGCACCGCCGTCGGGCTCGCCTTGATCCCGAGCTTGTGCTCGATCGACACGCAGTGCACGTCGTTGCGTTCGCCCAGCGAGCCGTCCTCGTTCACCAGGAACTTCGGCACGATGAACAGCGAAATGCCCTTCACGCCTTCCGGCGCGTTCGGCGTGCGTGCCAGCACCAGGTGGACGATGTTGTCCGCCATGTCGTGCTCGCCCCACGTGATGAAGATCTTCGTGCCGAACACCTTGTACGTGCCGTCGCCCTGCGG
>NZ_LDVA01000377.1:0-19486 GCF_050768715.1 Burkholderia sp. ZZQ-2
ATGCCCTTGCTCTGGGTGCTGCGCGACGTCGTCGGCCTCACCGGCACGAAATTCGGCTGCGGGATCGCGCAATGCGGCGCGTGCACCGTGCATCTCGACGGCGTCGCCGCGCGCTCGTGCGTGCTGCCGGTCGCGGCCGTCGCGGGCCGCAAGATCACGACGATCGAAGCCGTCGGCGCGACGCCGGCCGGCCACAAGGTCCAGCAGGCGTGGCGCGAGCTCGACGTCGTCCAGTGCGGCTATTGCCAGTCGGGGCAGGTGATGGCCGCCACCGCGCTGATCGCATCGAACCCGAACCCGAGCGACGCCGACATCGACGCGGCGATGGCCGGCAACATCTGCCGCTGCGGCACGTACAACCGGATTCGCGCGGCCGTGAAGCAAGCCGCGAAGGAGGCGTGACATGTCTCGAGGACTGATCGAAGCAGGCAAGGTCGCTGGACAAGCCGCCGGCGCGGGCGTATCGCGCCGTTCGTTCCTCAAGCTCGGCATGTCGCTGGGCGCGGCGGCGGGGGGTGGCCTGCTGCTCGGTTTCAGCCTGCCGGCGGCAGGCGACGATGCGCGGCGCTCGGTGATCGGCGGTGACGCGGCCGAACCGGCGCAGCCCGGCGTGTTCGCGCCGAGCGCGTTCGTGCAGATCGACCGCGCCGGCAAGATCACGCTGGTGATGCCGAAGGTCGAGATGGGGCAGGGTGTCTATACGGCGCTGCCGATGCTGATCGCCGAGGAGCTCGAGGTACCGCTGTCGAGCGTGACGCTCGATCATGCGCCGCCGAACGAGAAACTGTTCACGGATCCGCTGCTCGGCGGCCAGCTCACCGGCGGCTCGACGTCGGTGCGCTACGCGTGGGAACCGATGCGCCGCGCGGGCGCGACCGCGCGCACGCTGCTGGTCTCGGCGGCCGCGAAGCAATGGAGCGTCGATCCGGCATCCTGCCGTGCGGTGAACGGCGAAGTGCAGCATCCGCCGAGCGGCCGGCGCGCATCGTACGGCCAGCTGGCCGACGCCGCGGCGAAGCTGCCGGTGCCGAAGGACGTCGTGCTGAAGAAGCCGGCGGATTTCAAGCTGATCGGTACGCCCGCGAAGCGCCTCGATTCGCCGGAGAAGGTCGACGGCACCGCGCAGTTCGGGCTCGACGTGCGCCTGCCCGGCATGCTGTACGCGGTGATCGTGAACAGCCCGGTGTTCGGCGGCACGGTCGCGAGCGTCGACGACACGGCCGCGAGGAAGATCCCCGGCGTGCGCCAGGTCGTGCGCGTCGACAACGCGGTGGCGGTGGTCGGCGATCACACGTGGGCCGCGAAGCGCGGTGCATCGGCGCTCGTCGTGAAGTGGAACGAGGGCGCGGGCGCGAAGGTGTCCACGAAGGACATCGTTGCCGACCTCGCGCAGGCGGCGGTGAGCGGCAAGGGCGCGGTCGCGCGCAAGGAAGGCGATGTCGGCCACGCGTTCGCAAACGCGAAGACGCGCGTCGACGCTGTCTACGAACAGCCGTTCCTCGCGCACGCGACGATGGAGCCGGTGAACTGCACGGTGCACGTGCGCGGCGACGGCTGCGAGATCTGGGTCGGCACCCAGGTGCCGACGCGCGCGGTTGACACCGTGCAGCAACTCACGGGCCTGTCGCCCGACAAGATCGTCGTGCACAACCACTTGCTCGGCGGCGGCTTCGGCCGGCGGCTCGAAACGGACATGATCGACCAGGCCGTGAAGGTCGGAAAACAGGTCAACGCGCCGGTGAAGGTGATCTGGACGCGCGAGGAAGACATCCAGCACGACATGTATCGGCCGTACTACTACGACAAGATTTCGGCCGGCCTCGACGCGAACGGCAAGCCGATCGCGTGGCAGCACCGGATCGTCGGCTCGTCGCTCATGGCGCGCTTCGCGCCGCCCGCGTTCCGAAATGGTATCGATCCTGACGCGGTCGAAGTCTCGGCTGATCTGCCGTACGACCTGCCGAACCAGCTCGTCGACTACGTGCGCCAGGAGCCGCGCCACGTGCCGACCGCGTTCTGGCGTGGCGTCGGGCCGACCCGGGGCACGTTCGTCGTCGAGAGCTTCATCGACGAACTGGCCGCGCAGACCAAGACCGACCCCGTGCAATACCGCCGTGCATTGCTCGGCAAGGCGCCGCGCGCGCTGAATGTGCTCGACGTCGCGACGAAGGCGGCCGGCTGGGGCCCGTCGCTGCCGAAGGGGCAGGGGCGCGGCGTGTCTGTGATGTATGCATTCGGCACTTTCTTCTCAATGGTAGTCGACGTCGCGGTGGATAACGGCGAGGTGCAGGTCAAGCGCGTCGTGTGCGCGGTCGATTGCGGCATGTCCGTCAACCCGAACACGATCGAGGCGCAAGTGCAGGGCGGCATCATCTTCGGGATCACGGGCGCGCTGTACGGCGAGATCACGATCGAGGACGGCCGTGTCGTGCAGAGCAATTTCACCGATTACCGGATGCTGCGGATCAACGAGACACCGCCGATCGAGGTGCATCTGGTGAAAAGCGGCGAAGCGCCGGGCGGGATCGGCGAACCGGGCACGGCCGCGACGGCCGCGGCATTGTCGAACGCGATCTTCGCGGCGACCGGCAAGCGGCTGCGCAAGCTGCCGGTCGGCGATCAGCTGAAGACGGCTTGAGGGGAGGCGACGATCATGCGAAACCTCGCCCTGAATACGTTCCGTGCATCGCTGCTCGCGCTGTCCGCCATGCTGGCCGGCCCGGCCGCGCAGGCCGCGCAGACGGCACCGGCCGACAGCGCGCTCGTCGCTCGCGGCGCATACCTCGCGAAAGCGGGCGACTGCGTCGCGTGCCACACCGCGCCGCGCGGCACGCCGTTCGCCGGCGGCCTGAAGATGGTCACGCCGATGGGCGCGATCTACACGACCAACATCACGCCCGATCCGGAAACGGGCATCGGCGGCTATACGGAAGCCGAGTTCGCCGGCGCGCTGCGCAAGGGCGTCGCGAAGGACGGTCACAACCTGTATCCGGCGATGCCGTATCCGTCGTACGCGAAGCTGAAGGACGAGGACGTCAAGGCGCTGTACGCGTACTTCATGCACGGCGTCGAACCGGTGAAGCAGGCGAACCGGCCGTCCGACATCCCGTGGCCGCTCAACATGCGCTGGCCGCTCGCGTTGTGGAACATGGTGTTCCTCGACACGACGCCTTACGCCGACAAGCCGGCCAAGGACGCGATGTGGAACCGCGGCGCGTACCTCGTGCAGGGGCTCGGGCACTGCGGGTCGTGCCACACGCCGCGCGGCGTCGGCTTCCAGGAGAAGGCGCTCGACGAAGGCGGCGCGGCGTTCCTGTCGGGTGCGCCGATCGACAACTGGTTCGCATCGAACCTGACCGGCGAGCCCAACACGGGGCTCGGCCGCTGGAACGAGGCCGAGGTCGCGCAGTTCCTGAAGACCGGCGCGAACCGCCATGCGACCGCGTTCGGTTCGATGGTCAGCGTGATCAACCACAGCACGCAGGCCCTCACGGACGACGATCTGGCGGCCATCTCCCGTTACCTGAAATCGCTGCCGGCGGCAGGCGGCACGGGCGCGCCGCCGTACCGCTACGATCCGAAAGCGACGCAGGTCGCGCTGGGCCGGCCGGCAGCCGATCCGGGCGCGAAGGTGTATAACGCTTACTGCCTGCATTGCCACGGCGCGGACGGGCGCGGCTACGCGCCGCTGCTCGCGCCGCTCGCCGGCAACCCGAACGTCCTCGAAGGCGATGCCGCGTCGCTGATCAACGTGACGCTGAACGGCAGCGAGACGCTCGTGATCGATGGCGTGCCGTCCGCGTATCCGATGCCGGCGTTCTCGAACCAGTTGAACGACCGGCAGATCGCCGACGTGCTGACCTTCATGCGCGCCGGCTGGAACAACGGCGCGCCGGCCGTGCAGGCGGCGGACGTCGCGAAACTCCGCAAGGCGACGGCGGCCGCGCGCTGAGCGCGGCGCCATGCGGAACGATGGCGGGCCGGCGTGCCTGCCGTCGACGCCGCCGGGTGCGTGCCAGCCCCGGCGGCCTGGCTTTTTCTGTCAACCGGCGCGCGGCCGTTCGCGGCAGCGCGCGTTTATCGACGCAATGTAGGGGTGTCTGGATGGCTAACGTGACTTATACGGATACGCAACTGCTGATCGACGGCGAGTGGGTCGACGCCGCGAGCGGCAAGACGATCGACGTCGTGAACCCGGCGACCGGCAAGCCGATCGGCAAGGTGGCCCACGCGGGCATCGCCGATCTCGACCGCGCGCTCGCCGCCGCGCAACGCGGCTTCGAGGCGTGGCGCAAGGTGCCCGCGCACGAGCGCGCGGCGACGATGCGCAAGGCGGCCGCGCTGGTGCGCGAACGTGCCGACGCGATCGCGCAACTGATGACGCAGGAGCAGGGCAAGCCGCTCACCGAGGCGCGCGTCGAAGTGCTGTCGGCGGCGGACATCATCGAATGGTTCGCGGACGAAGGCCGCCGCGTGTACGGCCGGATCGTGCCGCCGCGCAACCTCGGCGCGCAGCAGACCGTCGTGAAGGAGCCGGTCGGCCCGGTCGCCGCGTTCACGCCGTGGAATTTCCCGGTCAACCAGGTCGTGCGCAAGCTGAGCGCCGCGCTGGCAACCGGCTGCTCGTTCCTCGTGAAGGCGCCGGAAGAAACCCCGGCGTCGCCGGCCGCGCTGCTGCGCGCGTTCGTCGACGCGGGCGTGCCGTCCGGCGTGATCGGCCTCGTGTACGGCGATCCGGCGGAAATCTCGTCGTACCTGATTCCGCACCCGGTGATCCGCAAGGTCACGTTCACGGGTTCGACGCCGGTCGGCAAGCAGCTCGCCTCGTTGGCCGGCCTGCACATGAAGCGCGCGACGATGGAGCTGGGCGGTCACGCGCCGGTGATCGTCGCCGAGGACGCCGACGTCGCGCTCGCGGTGAAGGCCGCCGGCGGCGCGAAGTTCCGCAACGCGGGGCAGGTCTGCATTTCGCCGACGCGCTTTCTCGTGCACAACAGCATCCGCGACGAATTCACGCGCGCGCTGGTCAAGCATGCCGAAGGGCTGAAGGTCGGCAACGGCCTCGAGGAAGGCACGACGCTCGGTGCGCTCGCGAACCCGCGCCGGCTCACCGCGATGGCATCCGTCGTCGACAACGCGCGCAAGGTCGGCGCGCGCATCGAAACCGGCGGCGAGCGGATCGGCTCGGAAGGCAACTTCTTCGCGCCGACCGTGATCGCGGACGTGCCGCTCGAAGCGGACGTGTTCAACAACGAGCCGTTCGGCCCGGTCGCGGCGATCCGCGGTTTCGACAAGCTCGAAGACGCGATCGCGGAAGCGAACCGTCTGCCGTTCGGGCTCGCCGGCTACGCGTTCACGCGTTCGTTCGCGAACGTGCACCTGCTCACGCAGCGCCTCGAAGTCGGGATGCTGTGGATCAACCAGCCCGCGACGCCGTGGCCGGAAATGCCGTTCGGCGGCGTGAAGGACTCGGGCTACGGCTCGGAAGGCGGGCCGGAAGCGCTCGAACCGTACCTCGTCACGAAGTCGGTGACGGTGATGGCCGTCTGACGACCGTCTGACCCGACCGATCGCGTGCGCGGCGCCGCCGGCGCGGCGCGCGCGATCGGCGCAGGCCGGGCGGCACGCGCGTTGCGCACCGCGCAACGGCACGCCCGGTCTCCCGCCGGCCGTGCATTCGCATGGCAACCTCACGGCAATTTCAATACGCGTACCACTGCGGACGGATTGTTTCGATTCCGTCATCGGCAGCACCACACGCCACACCACGCGACGCCCCTCGGTGAACGAGCGCCGGCACCCGGTGCCGGCCCGAGCGGAACACGATCCGCCCGACACCGCTCAGGTCACGTCGTACGCAACCCGGCAAGTCAGGACTGCACCTCGTACCCGGAAGTCGTACTTTTTGGTATAGGTTATTCAGAACAAACCATAACGACCGGTGCGTCAGCGCCGGGCCAATCTGAGAGGACACGGATGCATCCGCGGTCGGCAGCGCCGTACTACGTTGTGCTGGCGGGGACCTTGATAGCGTGCGCGCTGATGGGCCTCTGCGTGTTGCAGTTGTTCCAGAGCCGTCACGATGCGCTCGATCGCGCGCGAGAGACGTCGCGAAATCTGGCGCTCGTCGCCGAGCGCGACATCGAACGCAACATCGAGCTGTACGGCCTGTCGCTCGAGGCGGTGATCCAGGGCCTCCGGCGGCCGGACGTCATGGCCGCCCCGCCGGCGCTGCGGCGCGGCATCCTGTTCGATCACGCGATGACGGCGAATTTTCTCGGCTCGATGCTCGTGTTGGATTCCGCCGGCAACATCATCCTGGATTCGGCGAACGACGTGCCGCGCCACGGCAATTTCGGCGACCGCAAGTACTTTACGGTGCACCGCGACAATCCGGACGCCGGGCTTTACATCAGCGATCCCTTTGCGTCCCGCCTGCGTGGCGGCGCGCTCAGCGTTGCGCTGACGCGCCGCGTGTCGAACCCGGACGGCTCGTTCGCCGGCATTGCAATGATCGCGGTCAATCTCGAGTATTTCCACACGCTGTTCGCCGGCCTCGCGCTCGGCTCGCACGGCGCGATTTCGCTGATCGGCACGAACGGCATCATGTTCATGCGCCAGCCGTTCGACGTGCGCACCATCGGTCGCGACATCAGCAAGGCGCCGACGTTTCGCCACTTCATGACGGCACCGGAAGGCTCGTTCATCGAGACCTCGACGATCGACAACGTGCGCCGCCTGTACTACTTCAAGACGCTGCCGCACCTGCCGCTGATCATCATGGTCGCCGAGGCGGAGCAGGACATCTACGCCGCGTGGCGGCACCGGGCCATCACGATCGGCGCGCTGGTCGCCACCTTCGGCGTGGCGTTCATCGTGCTGTCCTTCATGCTGGGCTCGCAGCTGCGGCGCAGGATGCGCGCCGAATCCGAGCTGGTCATGCTCGCGCGCACCGACGGCCTCACCGGGCTCAACAATCGCCGCTCGTTCGGGGAGGTGCTGGATCTCGAATGGCGCCGCGCGCGCCGTGCCCGATCGGTGTTTTCGCTGCTGTTCGTCGACGTCGACCGCTTCAAGGCCTACAACGACACGTATGGCCACCAGGCCGGCGACGACGCGCTGGCGGCGGTCGCACGGTGCATCGGCGACAACATCCGGCGCCCGGCGGACACCGCGGCCCGCTATGGCGGCGAGGAGTTCGTCGTGATCCTGCCCGATACGCCGGCGACGGGCGCGACGGAGATCGCCGAAAGGATTCGTGCAGCCATCGACGGACTGGCGATCGAACATGCGGAAAGCGAATTCGGGCGCGTCACCGCGAGCATCGGCGTGGCAAGCTGGGCGCCCGGGCAGGAAGGGGAGGTCGAGTCGGTGATCAAGGCAGCCGACGAGGCGTTGTACGTCGCGAAGGAAACGGGGCGAAACAAGGTCGCGTCGTGTGGTGCGGCCACCTGACGCCTCCGCCGGTACCCATCGCCCGCGACCGATGGCGCGCGCGGTACGACGCTCAATGCCGGCCGCTGCCGCGATAGCTTTCCACTTCCGCGTCGTACGCCGCCAGAAACGCCTTGCCGAACACCGACGCGAAATCGTCCTCGATCGCGAACACCGTGTCGCGATGGGTCGCCGCGTAGCGATCCCACATCCTCGCCTTGTACAGCACGGGCACGCGCTTCTCGTACCAGCGCATCGCGTCGTCGCGCTCGCGCAGGCGCTGCGGTGAAAAGCGCGTCAGCAGGTCCATCAACGCCGCGCGCATGCCGGCGACCATGCCGATCTGGTGCGCGTGCAGATCCTGGAACGCGTCGCTGACCGCGCTCTGCGGCGACATGAAGCCCGGCAGCGGCAACCCGAACATCTGCCGCAGCACGGCGCCGCCGTCGGGCAGCAGCTTCAGCGGATTGTTCTCGCGATCGAGCAGCATCGTCATGTGCGCCTTCACCTCGCGCTTCAGGATGCTGCGCGACGACAGCAGCTCGACCGTGCCGTTCGCGAACAGCGCCAGCAACTGGCCCGCGATGTACAGCTGCTCGGCCGACCACTGATGCGATTCGGCCGCAGTGTCGAGCCCCGCGCCTTCGAAGAACGCGCTCAGCAGTTCGTCGGGGGTCGGCGCGCGCGCCGCATGCGACGCCGGTTCGTCGGCCGGCCGCGTATCGGTACGCGCCGCGGCCGGTTGCACGCGCACGTGCTGCGTCCACTCGGGCGCGTGATCTGCCTGCGTCGCGGATGACGCATCGCGATCCGCGTTGCCGCGATCGGCGTGCGCCGCCGTGCCCGCTGCGCCGAGGTCGCCCGACGACTGCGCGAACAGGTCGAGCGGATCGGTCGACAGCTGGTGCAGGTCGCGCTGCGACGGCGCGGGCGGTGCGGCCTGCTGCGCCGCGCCCGCACGTGCGGGGCCGCCTGGCCGCGTAGCGGCGTCCGCCGCCTTGCCGCGCGGCGCGAGACGATCCTGGAGGAGCCCCCACAGCCGGTTGCCGGCGCCTTTCGTATCGACACGCGATGACGACGGTTGGGCGGGCGCCGCTGCCGCCCGGGCTTGCGCTTGCGCCTGCATATCGACACGCGTGCCGGTATCGGTCTCCATGTCGATGACCGGTGCATGGCCGCCATCGACGCCGTCGCCGCCGTCGTCACGTTCGGCGCGCAGCACGTACGGCCCGATGCGGATGATGTCGCCGGTGTTGAGCGTGCGCTCCTGCGCATAACCGACCGGCTCGCGGTTCACCTCGATCGTCGAGACGCTGCTCAGGTTCTTCAGCAGGCAGGCGTCGTCGCCCACCTGCAGTAGCGCCTGCAGCCGCGAAATCTGCCGCGTGTCGTCGCGCAACACGAGATGGTTGTCGCTGGCCCGGCCGATGGTGCCGCCCGGCGGATGAAACACGACGGCGTCGTAGGAGTCGTTTTCGACCGGCTCGCCGGCATGTTCGATCACGATCAGTTGCATGTCATACGTCGCTCGGTGAAGTGCTCGCGCGCAGGCCGGTTCGTTCAGGACGACGACGCATGCCTGCGGCGCGCGAATTCGAACGCAGGCCCCCAGATCGGATGTCCCTTCTCCGCAGGGGACAAGTCGAAGCGCGGGTTGAGGTCGAGAATTTTCGAGAACTCGGCGCGGCACGGCGTGATGCGGTTCGTCACGCAATAGCTGAACGCGAGGAGCTTGTGCGCGGCAACCTGCGTGTCGGTGTCGGCGCCGTCGATTTCCTTCGCGTGGCTCAGCAGCGCGATCGTGCGCCCGTAGTCGCCGCTGTCGTACGCGGCGCGCGCGCTGTCGACCGTCGCGCGTGCAGCCGACTGGGTCGGGGACGTACTGCACCCGCCGGCCCCCAGCAACAATGCGCCGAGGAAAAGAACGAGCGATGAACGACCTTTCATTATTGAAATTAAGAATTGGCGTAATTGGAAGGTGGCACACAAGCGCTGTTGGATTCTAGTGCCAATCATCGGAGCCGAATCGCCTGTTACGTTTTGTTTCATTTTGCCATTCCATTTCCACCTGAATGCAGAATCGACTACGAATTTCAGTGCTTGTGAATCCAGAAAAACGGCCTATAGTTCGCTGTGTTTTTCGGATTCGTCAGTTGTTTGGTCAGCGCACGTCAATGCACGAAAAAACGGGCCGTCCGTTCGTGCGAAACGAATAGCCTGGCACACCGTCAGCGCCGCGAGCGTCCGTTGCCCGGTGGCCGGCCGGCTTGCGCCCGAGCCCATCCGACAGGTGTCCACGCCACAGAACCGGGCCGCGACGGCGAACCGGTCGGATTGATTTTTGCCATTAATTCATCAACCCCAATTCTCAATTGACCACCATCTCGCCAAATCGACTTTCAAAATCCATGAATGATATGACCCGGCTTTTTACAAGAACAATTTGCCGATATGGATTGAGGTGGATGGATATACGGATTACACAATTACCGATCAATTAATTGTCCCTTTTTCAATCGGATCAACCGGTTTCACGGTCGAAAACCGGCGAACGGCTATTGGGTGGCGAGGGTGGAATATGCAATGGCGGTCGAGCAGTTTCATCGTATGGGGATGCGTGATGCTGTTGCCGGGATGCGGCGCGACGGAGCACGCCGCGGCGGTGCCGTATGCGATCACGGTCGACGTTGCACCCGACGTCAACCCTGACCCGAACCGCAAGCCTGCGCCGATCGTGCTGAAGGTGTTCCAGCTCCGCGCGGCATCGTCGTTCGACAGCGCGGATTTCTTCTCGCTGCAGGACAAGCCGGAGAACGTGCTCGGCACGGACCTGCTCGGCACCGATCGCGTGATCCTGCGGCCGGGCGAGTCGCGCACGCTGCACTATCGCGGCAACGTCGAGGCCGGCGCGATCGGCGTGGTCGCCGAATACCGGATGCTCGAAAAGAACCGCTGGCGGCTGACGGTGCCGCTGCCGCGCGCGAAGCAGCTCAATCTCTACAAGTTCTGGCAGACGTCGCCGGGCGAGCTGAAGCTGTCGATCGCGGTGCGCAACGGCGGCCTCGCGCTGAACGATGCGAAGGGGCGCCCATGACCGAACCGACGATGTCCGCGACACCGGTCGCGGCGCTCCGCCAGCGGGTGGTGTGGACCGAGGGGATGTTCCTGCGGCCGCAGCATTTCCAGCAGCTCGAACGGCACTGGGAACGCTATGTCGCGCTGCGCTGCCTTCCGCTGCAAGGCTTCTTCTGGGGTTTCGACACGCTGGAGCTCGACCGCGAGCAACTGGCGCTCGGCAAGGTCGCGCTGCGCACCGCGTCGGGCGTGATGCGCGACGGCACGCCGTTCGACCTGTCCCATCCGGACGATCTTCCCGAACCGCTCGACGTGCCGGCCGACGCGAAGGACCAGTTCGTCGTGCTCGCGTTGCCGCTGTGGCGCGGCGGCGGCGAGGAGGTGTCGTTCGGTGCAGGCGGAGGCCATGCCGCGAGCGGCGCGAACGGTACGAGCGGCACGAACGGCGGCGCCGATGTCGCGCGCTACGTCGTGCGCGAATACGAAGTGGCCGACGCGAACGCGGTCGCGCTCGGTCCCGCACTGCTGCAGACGGGGCGCCTGAACGTGCGGCTGATGCTCGAAGCCGAGCTCACCGGCGACTGGCACGCACTCGGCGTCGCCCGGATCGTCGAGCGGCGCACCGATGCGCGGCTGCTCGTCGACGACGGCTACATCCCGCCGCGCCTCGTCGCGCAGCACGACACCGTGCTGCTGGCCTACGCGCGCGAGCTGCACGGGCTGCTCACGCAACGCAGCGAAGCGCTCGCGGAACGGCTGTCGGAGCCCGGGCGCGGCGGCGTGTCGGAAGTCGCGGACTTCCTGCTGCTGCAGCTCGTGAACCGCTATCTCGCGCTGACCTGGCATGCGCAGCAGCACGTGTCGACGCATCCGGAGGTGCTGTTCTGCGACTGGCTGAAGCTCGCGTGCGACCTGAGCACGTTCACGGCGGCCGGCCGGCGCCCGCAGTCGCTCGCCGTCTACGTGCACGACGACCTGCGCACGAGCTTCGCGGAACTGATGACCGAACTGCGGCGGTCGCTGTCGACGGTGCTCGAGCAAAACGCGATCCAGATCGAGTTGCGCGATGCGGGCAACGGCATCCGCGTCGCGACGCTGGCCGACCCGGTGCTGCGCGACACGGCCGGCTTCGTGCTCGCGGTGCGCGCGGACGTGCCGGCCGACAGCCTGCGCGCGCGTTTTCCCGCGCAGGCCAAGCTCGGGCCGGTCGAGCGGATCCGCGATCTCGTGCAACTGCAACTGCCGGGCATCACGATGCGCCAGTTGCCGGTCGCGCCGCGGCAGATCCCGTATCACGCGGGCCATACGTACTTCGAGATCGACAAGGGCAGCGACCTGTGGAAGCAGCTGGCGCGCTCCGGCGGTCTCGCTTTTCATTTCGCCGGCGAATTCCCTGGACTCTCGATGGAGTTCTGGGCGATACGCGGGTGAGGGCGGGGCGACGCGATGAATTCCTCCTCCGATTCGATCTCCCCCGGCGCAGGCGGATTCGTGCCGCCGAATCCGGGCGGCATGCATCCGGCCGCGGCGGGCGCGGCCGGCCCGACCGCGACGCAGCCGCGCCCCGGGCGCTGGGCCGCGAGCGGCACAAACCCGCTCGTCGCGGCCGCGAATCCGTTGCTCAACCTCGTGCCGCAGATCCGTTCGACCGTCCATCACCCGAATCCCGCGTGGCTGCGCGAGCATCTCGTCGTCGAGATCCGGCAGTTCGAGGCGCGCGCGCAGGAGGCCGGCGTGCCGTCGGAAGCGATCATCGGCGCGCGCTACTGCCTGTGCACGGCGCTCGACGAGGCGGCCGCGCTGACGCCGTGGGGCGGCAGCGTGTGGTCGTCGCACAGCCTGCTCGTGTCGTTTCACAACGAGACCTGGGGCGGCGAGAAATTCTTCCACCTGCTCGAACGCCTGTCGCAGCAGCCGCGCCAGCATCTCGACCTGCTCGAGCTGCTGTATTTCTGTCTCGCGCTCGGCTTCGAGGGCCGTTATCGCGTGCTCGACAACGGCCATGCGCAGCTCGACGCGCTGCGCCACCAGCTCGCGCTCACGATCCGCTCGGTACGCGGCGAATTCGAGCCGGCGCTGTCGCCGCACTGGCGCGACGTCGTCACGCGCGATGTCGCGCGCCGGTTCGTCGTGCCGCTGTGGGTGTGCGTGGCGCTCGCGCTGCTGATCGGCTTCGGCGTGTTCGTCGGGCTGCGGATCGCGCTCGCCGGGCATTCGGACCGGCTGTTCGCGTCGATCGACGCGCTGCACGTGCCGAAGCTGCAGCCCGCGCAGGCGCCGCCGCGCCCGGCACCGGCCCCGCGCATCGCGAAGTTCCTGGAACCGGAGATCGCGGCCGGCCTCGTGTCGGTGCGCGACGCCGCCGATCGCAGCGTGATCGTGCTGCGCGGCGACGGGTTGTTCAAGTCGGGTTCGACGTCGGTGATCGACCGCTACGTGCCGGTGCTCGCCCGTGTGGCCGATGCGCTGGACAAGGTGCCCGGCAACGTGCGCGTAACCGGTTATACGGACGACACGCCCGTGCATACGGCGCGCTTCGCGTCGAACTGGGACCTGTCGCGCGAACGCGCGGAAGCCGTGCGCGGCATGATCGCCGCGCGGCTCGATCATCCGGAACGGCTCGCGGCGGAAGGGCGCGGCACGCTCGACCCGGTCGCGCCGAACGATACGCCCGCGAATCGCGCGCTGAACCGGCGCGTCGAAATCACGCTGCTGCCGGCGCCCGGCAGTGCCGCCGTCGGCGCGAGCGCAACGCAGGGGGCCAACTGACATGAACCAGGCTGTCGCGCGTTTCGTCCGGCCGTTGCCGTCGCGGGAGATCTGGACCTTCGCCGGTCTCGTCGTGCTCGCGTGCTTCGTGTGGCTTGCCGGCCCGCTGTTCGCGTTCGCCGAGGTCCGCCCGCTCGAAAGCGGCTGGGCGCGCGGGCTGACGATCGCGGTGCTGTTCATCGCGTGGGGCGCACGCGTCGCGTGGCGCAGCTGGCGCGCCGGCCGGCTCAACGCGCAGTTGCTGAACCAGCTGCGCGAAGCGGCGCCCGGGCCGGCCACCGCCGACGATCCGGCGAAAGCGCAGCTCGACGAGTTGCGCAGCCGCTTCGACGAAGCCGCGACGCTGCTGAAGAAGGTCCGCTTCGGGCAGGCCGACACCGTGCGCAAGGGCCTGCCGCGCTGGTTCGACCGGATGTCGCGCCAATATCTGTACCAGTTGCCGTGGTACGTGTTCATCGGTGCGCCGGGCTCGGGCAAGACCACCGCGCTCGTGAATTCCGGGCTCAGTTTTCCGCTCGCCGAGCAGTTCGGCCGCGCGGCGATTCGCGGCGTGGGCGGCACGCGGCATTGCGACTGGTGGTTCACGAACGACGCGGTGCTGATCGACACGGCCGGCCGCTATACGACGCACGAAGGCAACCGTGCACTCGACGAGGCCGAATGGAAAGGTTTCGTCGACCTGCTGAAGAAGTACCGCACGCGCCAGCCGCTGAACGGCGCGATGCTGACGATCAGCGTGGCCGACCTGCTCGGCGCGTCGGAGGCCGAGCGCACGCAGCACGCGATGGTGCTGCGCAAGCGGCTGCTCGAACTGCGCGCGCAGCTCGGCATTCGCTTTCCCGTGTACCTGCTCGTGACGAAGGCCGACCTGCTCGCAGGCTTCGCCGAGTATTTCGGCAACTACGGCCGCGCGGAATGCGCGCAGGTGTGGGGTTTCACGTTCCCGCTCGCGCAAAGCGAGGCGCCGGGTTTCGACCTGCGTGCGGCATTCGACCGCGAATACCGGCTGCTGCACCAGCGGCTGAACGACGGGTTGCCCGAACTGCTCGCCGCGCAGACCGACGCGCGCCAGCGCGAGATGACGTACCTGCTGCCGCAGCAGATCGCCGACCTGCAGGACATGCTCGGCCAGTTCGTCGCCGAGGTGTTTTCCGTGTCGAGCTACGAACCGATGCCGATGCTGCGCGGCGTCTACCTGACGAGCGGCACGCAGGAGGGCACCGCGTTCGATCGCGTGATGAGCGGCATCAAGCGCTTCCTGAAGATCGAGGGCGTGCCGCCGGTCGCGCAGGTCGGCTCGACCGGCCGCAGCTTCTTCCTGAAGTCGCTGCTGCAGGAGCACATCTTCCGCGAAGCGTCGCTCGCCGGCAGCGACCTGCGCTGGCATCAGAAACGACGCGTGCTGCAGATCGCCGGCTACGTGCTGCTCGCGCTGGCGTGCGTGGCCGTGCTAGTCGCCTGGCTGCGCAGCTATTCGAACAATCGCGCGTATCTCGACCAGATCGGCGCACGCGTGCCGGCCGTCGATGCGCAGATTGCCGGCGCGAAATTCTCCGATGCGGCCGACGTTGCCCGCCTGCTGCCCGTGCTCGACGCGCTCGGCGGCCTCGCGAATACCGGCGGCGTCGACCTGCAGCATCCGCCGCTCGCGTACCGGTGGGGGCTGTTCCAGGGCGAGAAGATCGACGAGGCCGTCGACGCCGTGTACCGGCGCGCGCTCGAGGACGTGCTGCTGCCGATCGCCGCGAGCCGGATGGAGGCCGCGCTGCGCGACGCGCGGCCCGACGAGACCGAATTCGCGTATGCGGCGCTGAAGGCGTACCTGATGCTGTACGACAGCGCGCACTACGATCCCGCGTTCGTGCAGGCCGTCGTCGATCTCGAAATGGAACGCGCGCTGCCGCCCGATTTCTCGCCGGCCGAACGCACCGCGCTGCGTGCGCATCTCGCCGCGCTGTTCGGCGGCCGCGTCGCGGTGTCGCCGTATCCGATGAACGAGCGGCTCGTGGCCGACGTGCGCGACCGGCTGCGGCAGGTGCCGTTCTCGCAGCGGCTGTACCGGCAGCTCACAATGACGCTGCGGCCGGCCACCGCCGCGTTCGACTTCAGCGTCGCGCGGGCAGTCGGCCCCGACGCGTCGCTGGTGTTCCGCCGCCAGGGCGGCAAGCCGCTGTCGGAAGGCGTGCCGGGCCTCTATACGCGCAACGGCTATCGCAACGTGTTCGCGCCGCGCCTGGCCGGCGAGGTCGAGGCCTACGGGCGCGAGGAAGTGTGGGTGCTGAACCTGGGGCTCTCCGAGATTCCCGGGCCGAACGACGCGGCCGCGTGGGCCCGCGATATCCGCCAGCTGTACCTGAACGACTACCTGAAGATCTGGGACGACTATCTCGCCGACATCAAGCTACAGCGCACCGCGACGCTCGCGCAGAGCATCCAGGTGGCGCGCGCGCTGTCGTCCGCCGATTCGCCGCTCACGCGGCTGATGGTCGCGCTCGCGCGCGACACGGCGCTCGGCGATGCACCGGGCGGCGGGGCGCGCAATCTCGCCACGCGCGCGCAGGACAAGGTCGACGAGGCGCGCAGCTCGCTGTCGCAGATCTTCGCGAGCAAGGGAAGCGATGCGAACACGTCCGCGGCAGCGCCCGCGAGCGCCGAGCAGATCGTCGACAGCCACTTCGCCGGGTTGCGCGCGTTCGCGCCGGGCAGCGGCGACCAGGCCCAGGCGTTCAACGACGTGCTGAAGTCGATCGACGCGCTGTACACCTACCTGACGGCCACCGACGACGCATTGAGGAGCGGCGCGCAGCCGCCGCCGTCCGACGCGCCGGCGAAGCTGCGCGCACAGGCCGGCCGCCTGCCCACGCCGTTCCGCGACGTGCTCGACGACCTGTCGAACGTCGCGAACGGCAGCGTGGCGACCGTCGAGCAGCGCAGCGTCGCGACGCGGGCCGGCGCGAACGTCGGCGACTTCTGCCGGCAGGCGATCGCGGGGCGCTATCCGTTCGCGCGCGGATCGTCGCGCGACGTCGCGCCGGCGGATTTCGCGCAGATGTTCGCACCCGGCGGCCTGATGGACGACTTCTTCCAGAAGAACCTGCAGTCGATCGTCGACACGACGTCGCACCCGTGGCGCTTCGCGAACCGCAATGCGGACGCCGATCCGGCGGCCGCCGCGATGCTGGCGTCGTTCGAGAAGGCGGCGGTGATCCGCGACGCCTATTTCGGCGGCGGTGCGCGCACCGCGCAGCTGAAGGTGCAGATCCAGCCGCTCGAAATGGACCCGTCGATCACGGAGATGGTGCTCGACGTCGACGGGCAGATCGTCCGCTACGCGCACGGCCCGCTCGTGCAGAGCGCGGTGGACTGGCCGGGCCCGCGCGGCAGCAGCCAGGTGCGGCTGCAGGTGTCGGGGCAGGCCGGCGCGACCGACGGCTTCTCGACCGACGGGCCGTGGGCGCTGCACCGGCTGTTCGACCGTGCGGCCGTATCGGCCGGGCGCGGCTCCGACCAGATGATTGCGCGCTTCACGGTCGACGGCAAACCGATCGTGCTGCAAGTGAATGCGGGCAGTGTCCGCAACCCGTTCAGGCTGCCCCAGATGGAGTCCTTTACATGCCCTCCGAAGCCATGAGCCCGACACCGCCGTTCACGCGTACCGACGGCGATGCGCCGGCCTGGTACGGGAAGATTCCCGGCGCCGGCGACTTCGTGAACAGCCGGCTGCCTCATGCGCTCGCGCTGTGGTGGGAGCGCTGGCTCCAGCAGGGGATGGCCGCGATGCGCCAGCGCGGCGCGGACGAGATCGAGCGCCATTACACGGTCGCGCCCGTCTGGAATTTCCTGATCCCGGCGGGCGCCGGCGCGTCGTGCGTGCAGCCGGGCTGCCTCGCGCCGAGCTGCGACCGCGTGGGACGCTACTACCCGGTGATCGTCACGCTGCCGATGCGTGCGGCCGATTACTGGAGCGGGCTGCCGGACGCCGCCGACGCGTTCTACTGGCAGGTCGGACAGGCGCTGCTCGACGCGATCCGCCATGCCCGCGCGCCGGGCGATCTCGAGCGGACGCTCGAACGCGTGCGGCTCGCGCCGGGCGTCGACAGGCACGCGGACATCGTCGACGGCACGCCGGCGCCGCTGCCGGAGCGGCCGGCACCGGCCGCGTGGCCGGGGCTGTCCGGTTACTTCGATCCGCACGGCGGCACCAGCTTCTGGTGGACCAACCGCGCGGACGGATCGCCGCTGCGCACGCACGCGCACACGGGCACGCCCGACAACGCGCTGTTCCTGACGCTGTTCGGCGGCGGTTAGCGGCCGGACAGAAGGACGGCGGGCCGCCGGGCGCGGCGGCGGGCGGAAAGGACGCGGTTTCGAGAGGTGGTGGAGATGAAGGACGCTGGATCGAGAGACAACGAGCACGACACGGCGACACGCGGCGACGCATCCGAATTCACGGTGCGGCCGCTGCCGCTCGGCCATCGCCTCGGCGAATTGCAGCTCGACGAGGTGCTGGGCATCGGCGGCTTCGGGATCGTCTATCGCGCGTTCGACCGCACGTTGCGGCGCGCGGTCGCGATCAAGGAGTACATGCCGTCGATGCTGGCCACGCGCGGCGGCGACTATACGGTGTCGCTGCGCTCCGAGCGGTTCGCGCAGGCATTCGACGCGGGGCGCGGCGCGTTCCTCAACGAAGCGCGCCTGCTCGCGCAATTCGACCATCCGGGGCTCGTCAAGGTCCTGCACTTCTGGGAAAGCCACGGCACCGCGTACATGGTGATGCCGTTCTACGAGGGGCGCACGCTCAAGCAGCTGCTCGACGGCGGGATGCGGATCAGCGAGACGCAGCTGCGCAACATCGTCGGCGCGCTGCTCGGCGCGCTCGACACGCTGCATCGCGCGCAGTGCTTTCATCGCGACGTCGCGCTCGACAACGTGCTGATCCGCCCGAACGGCAGCGCGATCCTGCTCGACTTCGGCGCGGCGCGCAAACGGATCGGCGATCTGGTCGACGACGGCGCGATGATGATCAAGCCCGGCTACGCGCCGATCGAGCAATACACCGACGATCCCGCGTTCAGCCAGGGGCCGTGGACGGATCTCTATGCACTCGGCGCGGTGATGCACGCGATGATCACCGGCGAGTTGCCGCCGGCGGCCGTCGTGCGCAGCATCAAGGACACGTACCGGCCGCTCGCGTCGCGTGAACTGCCGGCCGGCGAGGTGTACAGCCCGGCTTTTCTCGCGGCCGTCGATCATGCGCTGCAGTTGCGGATTCCGGACCGGCCGGAATCGGTCGCGGCATTCGCGGCGGAACTCGGGTTGCGGGACTTCGACCGGACGGGCAGCGGGTATGGCGCGCCCGCCGTGCCGCCCGTGGGCGATGCGGGCAGGGGCGGGGGAGACAAGGGGGCGGCTTCTGTCGAGGCCGGGACCGCGTCGGCTGCCGCCGCGACTTCGATCGGCGCGGGTGGGACTGCTTCGGGTGGCGCTGCGCCGCCGACGCAGGCGGGTGCAGGCCCTGTGTCGACGCCTACGGACACGGTATCCGCATCGCCCGGTGTGTCGGACGGCAAGCCGGAAACCGATGATGTGTCTCCAACGTTGAAAGCGGCCACGCACGGCGCAGCCGCCACGGCGGCTGCGGGAGCGCTCGCAGCGTCCGCATCGCATGGGTCCCGGCCGGCCGCGAAACCGGTTGAATCCGATGCGCCGAATGGAAACGTCGAACGCGCGAAAGAACCCGCCGCTGCACGCACCGACCCGCACGACGAAACCGGCGCGCGATCCGCAAGACCCGATACGGACATCGGCGCGCGTGGTGCGGCGGGTTCCGGGAAAGCGGACGCGTTCGCGGCTGAAGGCGCTGGTGCCGGTGTCGGTGTCAGTGCCGCCAGTACGACCGCGCCGTATCCCGCTGCATCGTCGTCAGCGTCGTCAGGCGGCGCTTCCGTGCCGCCCGGCGCCCAGCACGGCCAGGCCCCCGCCGGATCGCGCAAGCGCCGACTGCCTGTCTACGCCGGTGGCGCGGTCGCTGCGCTGATCGCCGTCGGCCTCGCCGCGACCTACCTGTCGCGTCCCGCCCGCGTGGCCGACGAGCCCGCGCCCGTCGCGAGCCAGCCGCAGGCCGGCACGTCACCGCCCGCGAGCGCGCCGGCTGCCACATTGGCCCAGCAGGGGCCGACGCCGATCGTCGTGCCGCCGTCCAGCCTGC
>NZ_LDVA01000378.1:0-5999 GCF_050768715.1 Burkholderia sp. ZZQ-2
CGGCAGGCAGAAGCGGTTGCCCGCTCCTGCCCCGCCTTTCACTTACCCGTTCGTCGCCGCCGACGACGCAGGCGCCGGAGCGGCCGCCTTGTCGTAGTCGACCGGCGCATCCGGCGCGCGCGGCGTCTCGCCGGCCCGCTGGATCCAGCCGCCGCCCAATGCGCGGTATAGCGTGACGAGGTTCGTCCAGCGCGCCAGGCGTGCGTTGATCAGCGTCTGCTGTGCCGAGTACAGATCCGTCTGCGCGGTCAGCACCGACAGGTAGCTGTCGACACCATTCTTGTAACGCAGGTCCGACAGGTCGAAACGTCGCTGCTGTGCGTGCTCGTTGCGCTCGAGCGCCGCGATCTGCTGGTCGTACGTGCCGCGTGCGGCAAGACCATCCGCCACTTCGCGGAATGCCGACTGGATCGCCTTCTCGTAGTTCGCGATCTCGATGCGTTTCTGCACGTTCGCGAGGTTCAGGTTCGCGATGTTCTGCCCGCCTTCGAAGATCGGCATCGTGATCTGCGGCGCGAACGACCACGCCGCCGTGCCGGCCTTGAACAGGCCGCCCAGCGTCGAGCTGCCGGTGCCGAATGCGCCCGTCAGCGAGATGCGCGGGAAGAACGCCGCGCGTGCCGCACCGATGTTCGCATTCGCGGCCAGCAGCGTCTGCTCGGCCTGCATCACGTCCGGACGACGTGTCAGCAGATCCGACGGCAACCCGGCCGGCACGTCCGTCAGCAGGTTCTGCGCGTCGAGCGGCATGCCTGCCGGCAGGTCGTCCGGCAGCGGCTCACCGATCAGTTGCACCAGCATGTTCAGTGCCTGCGCACGCGCACGCGCCTGCTGCTGCTGGTTCGACAGCGCCTGCTCGACCACCGTCTGCGCCTGACGCAGCTCGAGCTCGGAGCCCGTGCCGTTGTCGAACTGCAGCTTCGTCAGGTCGCACTGCGCCTGAGCGGACTTCAGCGTGTCCTCCGTGACCTTCAGCAGGTCGTCGGTCGACAGCAGCGTCAGGTATTGATCGGCCACCTGCGACACCAGCGAGATCTCGAATGCCTGCCGTGCATACGACGTCGACAGGTATTGCGCGAGTGCCTGGTCTTTCAGGCTCTGCACGCGGCCGAACAGGTCGAGTTCCCACGACGCGGACAGCCCGACGTTGTAGTTGCGCGAGATCAGCGGCGCATTGGTCGTCGACAAGCCCTGCGGAATGCGCTGGATGCTGCCCGTGCCCGTGCCGTCGAGCGTCGGGAACAGCTCCGCGCGCGTGATCTGGTACTGCGCGCGCGCCGCCTCGATGTTCAGCACCGACACGCGCAGGTCGCGGTTGTTTTTCAGCGCGATCTCGATCAGCCGCTGCAGGCGCGGATCGACGAAGAACTCGCGCCAGCCGATGGCGGTCGCCGCCTGGCCGTTCGCGCTGCGCGCGCCGGCCGCACCCGGCTGCGTCGCATAGACGCCGCCGGCCGGGTACGCCTGCGCGACGGGCGCGTCGGGCCGCTTGTAATGCGGCGCCATCGTGCAGCCCGCAGCGAACAACGCGGCAGCCATCGCGACCGCACTTGCAGTCAAAGCATGTTTTTGCATCGTTACTGCCCCTTCGAATCGTGTGCGTCGCCGTGACCGCGCTGCAGGTCGCCCTGCACGAGACGCCAGGCATCGTCGACGTTTTCCGTCTCGCCGCTGAAGATCGCGCGAACCCGCACGAAGAACATCGGGATCATGAAAATCGCGAGGAACGTCGCCGTGATCATCCCGCCGATCACGCCCGTACCGATTGCATGCTGGCTCGCCGAACCCGCGCCGTTGCTGATCGCAAGGGGCAGCACGCCGAGCATGAATGCGAGCGACGTCATCAGGATCGGACGCAGCCGCAGGCGCGCCGCCTCGATCGCCGCGCGCACCGGCCCCATGTTCTCGTTCGCCTGCAACTCGCGTGCGAACTCGACGATCAGAATCGCGTTCTTCGCGGACAGGCCCACGGTCGTCAGCAGGCCGACCTGGAAGAACACGTCGTTCTCGAGGCCGCGCAGCATCGTCGCGAGCAGCGCGCCGACCACGCCGAGCGGCACCACCATGATCACCGAGAACGGGATCGACCAGCTTTCATACAGTGCCGCGAGACACAGGAACACGACGAGGATCGAGATCGCGTACAGGATCGGCGCCTGCGAGCCGGACTGGATTTCCTGGAACGACAGGCCAGTCCACGAGTAGCCGATACCTTCCGGCAGCTTGCTCGCGAGCGCTTCCATCGCGGCCATCGCCTGGCCGGTCGACTTGCCCTCCGCAGCCTGCCCCTGGATCTCGATCGACGATACGCCGTTGTAGCGTTCGAGCTTCGGCGACCCATAGCTCCAGTGGCCGGTCGAGAACGCGCTGAACGGCACCATGCCACCGGCGCTGTTGCGCACGTACCAGATGTTCATGTCTTCCGGGGTCATCCGGAACGGCGCGTCCGCCTGCACGTACACCTTCTTGATCCGTCCATCGGTATCCAGGAAGTTGTTCACGTACTGCGACGCCCACGCGATCGAGAACGTCTGGTCGATCGCCGCAGCCGTCACGCCGAGCGCGTTCGCCTTCTCGCGGTCGATGTCGACCGTGTACTGCGGCGTATCGTTCAGGCCGTTCGGGCGCACGAGCGCCAGCGTGGGATCCTTCGCGGCCATTCCGAGCAACTGGCCGCGCGCGGCCATCAGCGCCTCGTGGCCGAGACCGGCGTTGTCCGTCAGCTCGAAGTCGAAGCCGGCAGCCGTACCGAGTTCGGGAATCGACGGCGGGTTGAACGGGATCACCATCGCGTCCTTGTACTGCGAGTAGTGCGCGAAGGTCCGGCCGATCAGCGCCTGCACCTTCTGGTCGGAGCGCTGGCGATGCTCGTACGGTTTCAGCTTCACGAACACGAGGCCCGCGTTCTGGCCGCGGCCCGCGAAGCTGAAGCCGTTGACCGTGAACACCGAGTCGACCACATCCTTCTCGGTCGTGGTCAGGTACGTGTTGATGTTGTCGAGCGTCTTGCCGGTCGTTTCCTGCGTGGAACCGGACGGCGTCTGCACGATCATGAACATGTAGCCCTGGTCTTCATCCGGCAGAAACGACTTCGGCAGGCGCACGAACATCACGCCGACCGCAATGAACACCGCCAGGTAGATCACGAGCCAGCGCCCCGAGCGCCGGATCACGTGGTTCACGCCGCCCGTATAACGATCGCGGCTGCGGTCGAAGGTACGGTTGAACCAGCCGAAGAAGCCCTTCTTCTCTTCGTGATGCCCTTGCGGAATCGGCTTGAGGATCGTCGCGCACAGTGCCGGCGTCAGGATCAACGCGACGAGCACCGACAGCACCATCGCCGACACGATCGTCAGCGAGAACTGGCGATAGATTGCGCCGACCGAACCGCCCGAGAACGCCACCGGCACGAACACCGCTGACAGCACGAGCGCCACTCCGACGAGTGCGCCGGTGATCTGGCCCATCGCCTTGCGGGTCGCCTCCTTCGGTGACAGGCCCTCCTCCGCCATCACGCGCTCGACGTTCTCCACCACCACGATCGCATCGTCGACCAGCAGGCCGATCGCGAGCACGAGGCCGAACATCGACAGCGTGTTGATCGAGAAGCCGGCGAGGCCCATGATCGCGAACGTGCCGAGCAGCACGACCGGCACCGCGATCGTCGGGATGATCGTCGCCCGCAGGTTCTGCAAGAACAGGTACATCACGAGGAACACGAGCACGATGCCTTCGAGCAGCGTCTTGACCACTTCCTCGATCGACAGGCGCACGAACGGCGTCGTGTCGTACGGATAGTGGACGACGAGGCCGTGCGGGAAGTACTTCGACAGCTCCTGGACCTTGGCCCGCAGCGCCGTCGCGGTCGCGAGCGCATTCGCGCCCGTCGCGAGCTGAATGCCGAGGCCGGCCGTCGGCTGCCCCATGTACTTCGTGTCGAACGTGTAGTTTTCCGAACCGAGTGCCGCGCGGCCGACGTCCTTCAGGCGGACCTGCGAACCATCCTGGTTGACCTTCAGCAGGATGTTGCCGAACTGCTCGGGCGTGCGCAGCAGCGTCGATTCGGTGATCGTCGCCTGCAGCATGGTGCCCGGCTTCGCCGGCGTGCCGCCGATCTGGCCGCCCGCGATCTGCACGTTCTGCTGCGTGATCGCTGCCGACACGTCGGTCGGCGTGAGGCTGTAGTTGGTCAGCTTGACGGGATCGAGCCAGATGCGCATCGAGAACTGCGAACCGAGCAGCAGCGTCTGGCCGACGCCGTTTACGCGGCTGAGCGGATCGAGCACGTGCGACGCCACATAGTTCGTCAGGTCCTCCTTCGACATGCTGCCGTCCTCGGAGTTGAACGCGAACCACATCAGCCAGTTGCTGCTCGACTTCGTGACCTGCATGCCGAGTTGCTGCACGACCTGCGGCAGGTTCGGTGTCGCGAGCGACAGCTTGTTCTGCACCTGCACCTGCGCGACGTCCGGGTTCGTGCCCGGCGAGAAGGTCAGCGTGATCGTCGCGTTGCCCGAGTCGTCACTGGTCGACGACATGTACAGGAAGTTGTCGAGACCGCTCATCTGCTGCTCGATCACCTGCGTCACCGTGTCTTCCACCGTCTTCGCGGAAGCGCCCGGATAGTTCGCCTGGATCTGGATCGTCGGCGGTGCGATCGTCGGATACTGCGCGATCGGCATCTTGAAGATCGATGCGACGCCGGCCAGCATCAGCACGATCGCGATCACCCACGCGAAGATCGGGCGATCGATAAAAAACTTGGCCATGAAACGGACTCCTTTTTATTGCGCGGACGACGCAGCGGTCGAACTCGCGGCAGCATTGGCGGCGGTGCTTGCCGGCGCGGCGCCGGACGCATTCGCGGCGCTTGCCGGTGTGCCGGACGCGGCGTCCGGCGCCGGTGCGAGCTGCGCCGCGACGGTCTTCACGGTCGCACCCGGGCGCACCTTGTCGACGCCCTGCACGATCACGTGATCACCCGCTTGCAGACCACCTTCGACCACCCAGTTCGGGCCCTGCATGCCCGTCGTCTTCAGCGGACGCGGCTCGACCTTGTTGCTGGCGTTCACCACCATCGCGATCGCCTGACCCTTCTGGTCATGCGTGACGCCGATCTGCGGCACCAGGAACGCGTTCTCGTTCACGCCTTCCTCGATCCGTGCACGCACGAACATGCCCGGCAGCAGCACCTTGCCCGGGTTCGGGAAGACCGCGCGGATCGTCACCGAGCCGGTGGTCTGGTCGACCGTCACGTCCGAGAACTGCAGCTTGCCCGGCTCCGAATAGGTCTTGCCGTCTTCCAGGATCAGCGACACCTTCGCCGCGCCCGGGCCGGACGTCTTCAGGCGGCCGCTCTGTACGTCCTGGCGCAGCTTCAGCCCTTCGAGGCTCGACTGCGTGAGGTCCACATACACCGGGTCGAGCTGCTGCACCGTCGACATCAGCGTCGCCTGGCTCGCCTGCACGTACGCGCCCGGCGTCACCTGCGAGATGCCGACGCGGCCGGTGATCGGCGAAACGACATCGGTATAGCCGAGGTTGATCTGCGCGGTATCGACCGCCGCCTTGCCGGCCGCGACGTCCGCCGCGGCCTGGCCTTGCGTGGCCACCGCGTTGTCGTAGTCCTGCTTGCTGACCGCGTTCGCGGCCACCAGCACCTTGTAGCGTGCAACCAGCGCGTTCTGCGTGACGAGGTTCGCCTGCGCCTTCGCGAGCGTTGCCTTTGCACTGTTCAGCGCCGCGATGTAAGGCGCCGGGTCGATCTTGTAGAGGCGCTGACCGGCCTTGACGTCGGTGCCTTCGGTGAATTCACGGCGCAGCACGATGCCGTCGACCCGCGCGCGGACCTGCGCGACGAGGAACGCGCTGGTGCGGCCCGGCAGGTCGGTGAAGACCGGTACGGCTTGCGGCTGGACGGTGACGACGCCGACTTCCGGCGTTTGCGGCGGCGGTGCCGATTCTTTTTTCCCGCACGCGGCCAGGAAAACGGCGGCCGT
>NZ_LDVA01000379.1:0-6017 GCF_050768715.1 Burkholderia sp. ZZQ-2
CGGCAGGCAGAAGCGGTTGCCCGCTCCTGCCCCGCCTTTCACTTACCCGTTCGTCGCCGCCGACGACGCAGGCGCCGGAGCGGCCGCCTTGTCGTAGTCGACCGGCGCATCCGGCGCGCGCGGCGTCTCGCCGGCCCGCTGGATCCAGCCGCCGCCCAATGCGCGGTATAGCGTGACGAGGTTCGTCCAGCGCGCCAGGCGTGCGTTGATCAGCGTCTGCTGTGCCGAGTACAGATCCGTCTGCGCGGTCAGCACCGACAGGTAGCTGTCGACACCATTCTTGTAACGCAGGTCCGACAGGTCGAAACGTCGCTGCTGTGCGTGCTCGTTGCGCTCGAGCGCCGCGATCTGCTGGTCGTACGTGCCGCGTGCGGCAAGACCATCCGCCACTTCGCGGAATGCCGACTGGATCGCCTTCTCGTAGTTCGCGATCTCGATGCGTTTCTGCACGTTCGCGAGGTTCAGGTTCGCGATGTTCTGCCCGCCTTCGAAGATCGGCATCGTGATCTGCGGCGCGAACGACCACGCCGCCGTGCCGGCCTTGAACAGGCCGCCCAGCGTCGAGCTGCCGGTGCCGAATGCGCCCGTCAGCGAGATGCGCGGGAAGAACGCCGCGCGTGCCGCACCGATGTTCGCATTCGCGGCCAGCAGCGTCTGCTCGGCCTGCATCACGTCCGGACGACGTGTCAGCAGATCCGACGGCAACCCGGCCGGCACGTCCGTCAGCAGGTTCTGCGCGTCGAGCGGCATGCCTGCCGGCAGGTCGTCCGGCAGCGGCTCACCGATCAGTTGCACCAGCATGTTCAGTGCCTGCGCACGCGCACGCGCCTGCTGCTGCTGGTTCGACAGCGCCTGCTCGACCACCGTCTGCGCCTGACGCAGCTCGAGCTCGGAGCCCGTGCCGTTGTCGAACTGCAGCTTCGTCAGGTCGCACTGCGCCTGAGCGGACTTCAGCGTGTCCTCCGTGACCTTCAGCAGGTCGTCGGTCGACAGCAGCGTCAGGTATTGATCGGCCACCTGCGACACCAGCGAGATCTCGAATGCCTGCCGTGCATACGACGTCGACAGGTATTGCGCGAGTGCCTGGTCTTTCAGGCTCTGCACGCGGCCGAACAGGTCGAGTTCCCACGACGCGGACAGCCCGACGTTGTAGTTGCGCGAGATCAGCGGCGCATTGGTCGTCGACAAGCCCTGCGGAATGCGCTGGATGCTGCCCGTGCCCGTGCCGTCGAGCGTCGGGAACAGCTCCGCGCGCGTGATCTGGTACTGCGCGCGCGCCGCCTCGATGTTCAGCACCGACACGCGCAGGTCGCGGTTGTTTTTCAGCGCGATCTCGATCAGCCGCTGCAGGCGCGGATCGACGAAGAACTCGCGCCAGCCGATGGCGGTCGCCGCCTGGCCGTTCGCGCTGCGCGCGCCGGCCGCACCCGGCTGCGTCGCGTAGACGCCGCCGGCCGGGTACGCCTGTGCGACGGGCGCGTCGGGCCGCTTGTAATGCGGCGCCATCGTGCAGCCCGTGGCAAAGAGCGCGACCGCGATTGCAGTCAAAGCGTGTTTTTGCATCATCACTGTCCCTTGTTGCCTTCGTCGCCGTTGCCCGGCTTCTCTTCGTGGTGCGAGTGCTCCTGAGCCAGGCGCAGCGCCTCGTCGACGTCTTCCTTCTCGCCGCTGAAGATCGCACGGATCTTCACGAAGAACATCGGGATCATGAAGATCGCGAGGAACGTCGCCGTGATCATCCCGCCGATCACGCCCGTACCGATTGCGTGCTGGCTGGCCGAACCCGCGCCGTTGCTGATCGCGAGCGGCATCACGCCGAGAATGAACGCGAGCGACGTCATCAGGATCGGACGCAGCCGCAGGCGCGCCGCTTCCAGCGCGGCCTCGATCGGCCCCATCTTCTCCGTCTGCTGCAGTTCGCGCGCGAACTCCACGATCAGGATCGCGTTCTTCGCGGACAAGCCCACGGTCGTCAGCAGGCCGACCTGGAAGAACACGTCGTTTTCCAGACCGCGCATCGTCGCCGCAAGCAGTGCACCGATCACGCCGAGCGGCACCACCATGATCACCGAGAACGGGATCGACCAGCTTTCATACAGTGCCGCGAGACACAGGAACACGACGAGGATCGAGATCGCGTACAGGATCGGCGCCTGCGAACCGGACTGGATTTCCTGGAACGACAGGCCGGTCCACGAATAGCCGATACCGACCGGCAGCTTCTTCGCGAGCGTTTCCATCGCGGCCATCGCCTGACCGGTCGACTTGCCCGGTGCGGCCTGACCCTGGATTTCCATCGCCGACACACCGTTGTAGCGCTCGAGCTTCGGCGAACCGTACGTCCAGTGACCGGTCGCGAACGAGCTGAACGGCACCATCCCGCCCGACCCGTTGCGCACGTACCAGATGTTCAGGTCTTCCGGCGTCATCCGGAACGGTGCATCCGACTGCACGTACACCTTCTTGATCCGGCCGTCGGTATCCAGGAAGTTGTTCACGTACTTCGATGCCCATGCGATCGAGAACGTCTGGTCGATCGCATCCGCCGTCACGCCGAGCGCGTTCGCCTTCTCGCGGTCGATGTCGACCTTGTACTGCGGCGTATCGTTCAGGCCGTTCGGGCGCACGCCCTGCAGCGTCGGATCCTTCGAGGCCATCCCGAGCAGTTGGTTACGCGCGGCCATCAGCGCATCGTGGCCGAGACCCGCGTTGTCCGTCAGCTCGAAGTCGAAGCCGGCAGCCGTACCGAGTTCAGGAATCGACGGCGGGTTGAACGGGATCACCACTGCGTCCTTGTAACCCGAGTAGCGCCCGAACATCCGGCCGATCAGCGCCTGCACCTTCTGGTTCGCATGCTGACGCTGCGAGTAGTCCTTCAGGCGCACGAACACGAGACCGGAGTTCTGGCCGCGGCCCGCGAAGCTGAAGCCGTTGACCGTGAACGCCGATTCGACGATTTCCTTCTCGTCCTTCAGCAGGTAGTCGGAAATGTTCGCGAGCGTCTTCGCGGTCGTTTCCTGCGTCGAACCCGACGGCGTCTGCACGATCACGAACATCAGGCCCTGGTCTTCATCGGGCAGGAACGACTTCGGCAGGCGCACGAACAGCAGGCCAACCGCGACGATCACGACCAGATAGATGATGAGCCAGCGGCCCGAGCGCTTGATCACGTGGTGCACGCCGACGTGGTACTTGTCGCGGCTGTTGTTGAACGTGCGGTTGAACCAGCCGAAGAAGCCCTTCTTCTCTTCGTGATGCCCTTGCGGGATCGGCTTGAGGATCGTCGCGCACAGTGCCGGCGTCAGAATCAACGCGACGAGCACCGACAGCACCATCGCCGACACGATCGTCAGCGAGAACTGGCGATAAATTGCGCCGACCGAACCGCCCGAGAACGCCACCGGCACGAACACCGCCGACAGCACCAGCGCCACGCCGACGAGTGCGCCGGTGATCTGGCCCATCGCCTTGCGGGTCGCCTCCTTCGGTGACAGGCCCTCCTCCGCCATCACGCGCTCGACGTTCTCCACCACCACGATCGCATCGTCGACCAGCAGGCCGATCGCGAGCACGAGGCCGAACATCGACAGCGTGTTGATCGAGAAGCCCACCATCGACATGATCGCGAACGTGCCGAGCAGCACGACCGGCACCGCGATCGTCGGGATGATCGTCGCCCGCAGGTTCTGCAGGAACAGATACATCACGAGGAACACGAGCACGATACCTTCGAGCAGCGTCTTGACCACTTCCTCGATCGACAGCTTCACGAACGGCGTCGTGTCGTACGGGTACTTCACGACGAGGCCGTGCGGGAAGAACGGTGCCAGTTCGTCGATCTTCGCGCGCACGGCCTTCGCGGTCGCGAGCGCGTTCGCGTTGGTCGCGAGCTGGATACCGAGTGCCGCGGTCGGCTGACCGTTGTACTTCGTGTCGAAGTTGTAGTTTTCGCCGCCGAGGCCGATCTGCGCGACGTCCTTCAGGCGAACCTGCGAGCCGTCCTGGTTGACCTTCAGCAGGATGTTGCCGAACTGCTCGGGCGTCTGCAGCAGCGTCGATTCGGTGATCGTCGCCTGCAGCATCGTGCCCGGCTTCGCCGGCGTGCCGCCGATCTGGCCGCCGGCGATCTGCACGTTCTGCGCGGTGATCGCGGAGCTGACGTCGACCGGCGTGAGGCCGTAGTTCGTCAGGCGGTTCGGGTCGAGCCAGATCCGCATCGCGTACTGCGAGCCGAACAGCGTGACGGTACCGACGCCGTTCAACCGGCTGATCGGATCCTTCACGTGCGACGCCACGAAGTTCGCGAGGTCGTACTTGTTCATGCTGCCGTCTTCGGAGTTGAAGGCGAGCACCAGCAGGAAGCTGCTGCTCGACTTCGTCACCGAGAGGCCGAGCTGCTGCACGACCTGCGGCAGGATCGGCGTCGCGAGCGACAGCTTGTTCTGCACCTGGACCTGCGCGATGTCGGCGTTGGTACCCGGCGCGAAAGTCAGCGTGATCGTCGCGTTGCCCGAGTCGTCACTGGTCGACGACATGTACAGGAAGTTGTCGAGACCGCTCATCTGCTGCTCGATCACCTGCGTCACCGTGTCTTCCACCGTCTTCGCGGAAGCGCCCGGGTAGTTCGCGGTGATCTGGATCGATGGCGGTGCGATCGTCGGATACTGCGAGATCGGCAGCGTGAAGATCGCCGCAACCCCGGCCAGCATCAGGATGATGGCGATCACCCACGCGAAGATCGGGCGATCGATAAAAAACTTTGCCATGAAACAGGCTCCCTGTTATTGCGCGCTCGAAGCAGCGGCAGCACTCGCCGGCGCAGCGCCCGATGCGGCAGCACCGGAAGCGGCAGCGGCGCCGGAACCGGCGGCAGCCGGCGCGGCGGACGCGGCAGCCGCACCCGACGCGGCATCGGCCGCCGGTGCGAGCTGCGCGGGGACCGTCTTCACGGTCGCACCCGGGCGCACCTTGTCGACGCCCTGCACGATCACGTGATCACCCGCTTGCAGACCACCTTCGACCACCCAGTTCGGGCCCTGCATGCCCGTCGTCTTCAGCGGACGCGGCTCGACCTTGTTGCTGGCGTTCACCACCATCGCGATCGCCTGACCCTTCTGGTCATGCGTGACGCCGATCTGCGGCACCAGGAACGCGTTCTCGTTCACGCCTTCCTCGATCCGTGCACGCACGAACATGCCCGGCAGCAGCACCTTGCCCGGGTTCGGGAAGACCGCGCGGATCGTCACCGAGCCGGTGGTCTGGTCGACCGTCACGTCCGAGAACTGCAGCTTGCCCGGCTCCGAATAGGTCTTGCCGTCTTCCAGGATCAGCGACACCTTCGCCGCGCCCGGGCCGGACGTCTTCAGGCGGCCGCTCTGTACGTCCTGGCGCAGCTTCAGCCCTTCGAGGCTCGACTGCGTGAGGTCCACATACACCGGGTCGAGCTGCTGCACCGTCGACATCAGCGTCGCCTGGCTCGCCTGCACGTACGCGCCCGGCGTCACCTGCGAGATGCCGACGCGGCCGGTGATCGGCGAAACGACATCGGTATAGCCGAGGTTGATCTGCGCGGTATCGACCGCCGCCTTGCCGGCCGCGACGTCCGCCGCGGCCTGGCCTTGCGTGGCCACCGCGTTGTCGTAGTCCTGCTTGCTGACCGCGTTCGCGGCCACCAGCACCTTGTAGCGTGCAACCAGCGCGTTCTGCGTGACGAGGTTCGCCTGCGCCTTCGCGAGCGTTGCCTTTGCACTGTTCAGCGCCGCGATGTAAGGCGCCGGGTCGATCTTGTAGAGGCGCTGACCGGCCTTGACGTCGGTGCCTTCGGTGAATTCACGGCGCAGCACGATGCCGTCGACCCGCGCGCGGACCTGCGCGACGAGGAACGCGCTGGTGCGGCCCGGCAGGTCGGTGAAGACCGGTACGGCTTGCGGCTGGACGGTGACGACGCCGACTTCCGGCGTTTGCGGCGGCGGTGCCGATTCTTTTTTCCCGCACGCGGCCAGGAAAACGGCGGCCGT
>NZ_LDVA01000380.1:0-25248 GCF_050768715.1 Burkholderia sp. ZZQ-2
GCGACGCAGCCGGGTGCGGCCGGCGCGCGCAGCGCGAACGGCCAGGCGGCGACCGCCATCGGCTGGCGCGAGTTCTTCGTCGATCCGCGCCTGCAGCGGCTGATCGAGATCGCGCTGAAAAACAACCGCGACCTGCGCGTGTCGGTGCTGAACATCGAGGCGGCGCGCGCGCAGTACCAGATCACGCGCGCGGAGCTGTTCCCGACGCTCGACGGCACGGGCACGGGCAGCATCCAGCGCATTCCGCAGGGCTTGTCGACGACCAATGCGCCGCTGATCTCGCGCAACTACAACGTCGGGCTGTCCGCGTCGTGGGAACTCGACCTGTTCGGCCGCGTGCAGAGCCTGAAAGACCAGGCACTCGCGCAATACCTGTCGACGTCGTATGCACGGCAGGCATTCGAGATCTCGCTGGTGTCGCAGGTGGCCGATCAATACCTGACGCTGCTGTCGACCGACGACCTGCTGAAGGTCACGGAGGACACGCTGAAGTCCGCTCAGGCGCAGTGCGACCTGACGAAGCTGCAGTTCGACAACGGCACGGGCTCCGAGCTCGAGCTGCGTCAGGCGCAGACGGTGGTCGAGCAGGCGCTGTCGAACCAGCAGCAGCAGGCGCGTGCGCGTGCGCAGGCACTGAACATGCTGGTGCAACTGATCGGTGAGCCGCTGCCGGACGACCTGCCGGCAGGCATGCCGCTCGACGCGCAGAACCTGCTGACGGACGTGCCGGCCGGGTTGCCGTCGGATCTGCTGACACGTCGTCCGGACGTGATGCAGGCCGAGCAGACGCTGCTGGCCGCGAATGCGAACATCGGTGCGGCACGCGCGGCGTTCTTCCCGCGCATCTCGCTGACGGGCGCATTCGGCACCGGCAGCTCGACGCTGGGCGGCCTGTTCAAGGCCGGCACGGCGGCGTGGTCGTTCGCGCCGCAGATCACGATGCCGATCTTCGAAGGCGGGCAGAACATCGCGAACCTGAACCTCGCGAACGTGCAGAAACGCATCGAGATCGCGAACTACGAGAAGGCGATCCAGTCGGCATTCCGCGAAGTGGCGGATGGTCTTGCCGCACGCGGCACGTACGACCAGCAGATCGCGGCGCTCGAGCGCAACGAGCACGCACAGCAGCGACGTTTCGACCTGTCGGACCTGCGTTACAAGAATGGTGTCGACAGCTACCTGTCGGTGCTGACCGCGCAGACGGATCTGTACTCGGCACAGCAGACGCTGATCAACGCACGCCTGGCGCGCTGGACGAACCTCGTCACGCTATACCGCGCATTGGGCGGCGGCTGGATCCAGCGGGCCGGCGAGACGCCGCGCGCGCCGGATGCGCCGGTCGACTACGACAAGGCGGCCGCTCCGGCGCCTGCGTCGTCGGCGGCGACGAACGGGTAAGTGAAAGGCGGGGCAGGAGCGGGCAACCGCTTCTGCCTGCCGGACCGGCGAGATGCAAAAGCGAAAACGCCACGGATGAAAATCCGTGGCGTTTTCTTATTGCTCGGCTGCTCACATCCGAAGCGATGTTGCGCTACGCCTGCTTTGTCCAAAGCGTGCGGCCGAAGAACGTCAGCGTGCGATCCCATGCCATTTGCGACCACACCGGATCGAACTGCGTGCCGGCGATACGGCCGGGGCCGACGGCCGTTTCGTTCGCGAACGCATGATGCGCGAGATAGCGATGGAATTCGAAACCGACCTTCGCGTCGGTCAGCTTCTTCTCGAGCGCATCGACCTGGTCGATCGCGAAGAACGCATCCTGCGTGCCCCAGTGGCCCATCAGCGGCACCTTGAGCTTCGCCGGATCGAGGTAGTCGAGCGGCGGGAAACCGTACCACGTGACGCCCGCGTCCGCATCGGCGAACTGCAGCGACAGCAGCGTGAGTGCGCCGCCCATGCAGTAACCCGTTACGGCGACACGCGACGCAAGCGTCTTCAGATAGGTCACGGCGCCCGGAATGTCCTGCGAGGCCGCGTCGCCGAAATCGAGCCCGGTCATCAGGTGGTGCGCTTCTTCTTCCTCGACCGTCGACTTGCCGCGATACAGGTCGGGCACGAGCGCGAAGTAGCCGCAGCGCGCGAGGCGATCCGCGACGCCGCGGATCTGGTCGTTCAGCCCCCACCATTCCTGGATGACGACGACCGCGGGCGCGCCTTCGGTTTTTGCCGGCGTGGCGAGATAGCCCTGCAGTTCCTGGCCGTCCGGGCGTCGAAACGTGATCATGGAACCGGATGTTTGAGACATGAAACCGCTCCTTTTCGAAAAATGCGATGAGTGCGGCATCGGGGCCGGCCTGCGGCGCGGCGACGATCGGGCAAGCCGGGCGTCGTGGTTTCCGCTCGCGTTCGTTTCGGCCGGCGCCGACCACGCGGCCATTCTATGCGCAAACACAGGCTGCCTGCGTGAACGGCACGGCGTTCGCAAGACCGCGTGCGATGAGGGGGCGATTCGTTCCCGGAACGGATGGCCGAAAAGCAACACCCCGCCCCGTTTGAACGGGAGCGGGGTGTTGTGCGGTGTGCCGCGCGTGTCGGAATACGCCGGCGCGTGACGGGCGCTTACTGGCCGAAATACACGGAGTCGCGGCCGTCCTGCTTGACCGCGATCGCGCGGCCGGCACGCACACCAGCGGCGGCTTGCGCGCCGTAGCCGGCTTCATCGGCGTTCGTCACGCGGGCCTGTGCGGTCTGCAGCGCGCGCGGGTAATACTGATCGGAGACTTCGGGCTTGTAGCCGGCCTGTTCGAGCTGGACGAGTTCCGCGCGCACCTGGGCGCGCGTCAGTTGGCCCGACGGATTAGACTGTGCGAATGCGCCGTACGAGGCGGACAGGGCGGTTGCGGCGACGACAGCGTAGATGAACGACTTCATGACGACCTCCGGTTTCATTGATTTCGCGCTTCGCTTGTTGCGTTCAGCGGTTGATTGCATCGTAGCGATCGCGTTACCGGTCGGAAATACGCGTTCCAGCGAATAATTATTGCAACTGGGTAAACGATCTGAACGGGTGAGTATTTCGTCTGACGATTGCGGGCCTGTCCGGCGCTTGCTCTGGGCCACGGGCGAGGCCGTCAATGGAGCGATGTCGTCGATCGGCAAGTGGCCGGACCACGATGAATGAATCGTATTCCGAAGTGTTCGAGTGGGGCTGACGACATCATCGTTCGTGTCGTATCGCGTGCGTACTGCCGCGTCACTCGGCCAGGACTGCTTGCCGTTTCCGGTATTCGGCAGGTGTGATGCCGACGTGCCGGGTGAAAGACCGCCTGAGCGTATCGACGTTCGCGAAGCCGCATTTCGCGGCGACCTGTTTCGGCGTGTCGTGGCCGTTCTCGAGCAGGTGGCGGGCTGCCGAAATCCGGGTCGCCTCGACCCATGCGGCAGGCGTCATGCCGACTTCCGCGCGGAACAGCCGAGCGAAGTGGCGCGGGCTCATGCCTGCATGCTTCGCCATCTCCGCCACCGAGTGCTCGAGTTCCGGATTGGCCGCGATCCAGCGCTGGACCTCCTGCAGTACCGAACGCCCGGCGGGGCGCGCCTCGCCCTTGCGGCTGAACTGGAGTTGCCCGCCCGGTCGCTTGAAGAACATGACCAGTTGCGCGGCGACGCGCCGCGCGATCTCGCGGCCGAGATCTTCCTCGACCAGCGCGAGCGCGAGATCAAGCCCGGCCGTCACGCCGGCGCCGGTGCGCAGCTTGCCGTCGCGCACGTACAGTGCATCCGCGTCGACGGCGAGCGACGGATAGGCTTCGGCAAGCGCGTCCGCGGCAGCCCAGTGCGTGGTCACGTGACGCCCTTTCAGCAGGCCGGTGGCCGCGAGGATGAACGCGCCGGTGCAGATCGAGCCGTAGCGCTTGCTCTGCACGGCCGCCGCTCGCAGCCACGCGAGCACGTCGGTGCGCAGTGCGATCCGGCCGGCGCTCGGCGCGCCGGCGACCAGCAGCGTGTCGATGCGCTCGGGAATGTCGGGAACGATCCAGTCGGGCAGCAGCTGCGCGCCGGACGAACTGCGGATCGGGCCGGACTCGCCCGCAATGATCCGCAACGTATAGAACGGTTTCCCGCATTCGGCGTTCGCTTGCGCGAAGACGTCGAGCGGTGCGGAGACGTCGAGCAGTTGAACGCCCGGAACGGCGAAGATTCCCACGACCTTCGGCATGATCGATTGCGTGTTGTTTCGAACGTGACGGGTGGCAGTATAGAGGGGCCGGCGATGCACGGAGCGCGCGGCGGAGCCTGTTTCCGGCGTTCTTCTTGCCGTACGGGCACCGTGTCCGTCTGTCGCGCAAAATGGCAGGATTTGACGTAATGCGTCTATTGGAGACAGCTATCGGGATCCGGAGAATCAAGGGTGTTTTCAATGGAGGTCGATCATGACGGAGAACGTTGCAGGCATCACCATTCCCGATAGCCAACTGACGCGCGAGATCACCGAACTCGTTCGCGATACCGCGTCGCCGTTGCTGTTCCATCATTCCAGCCGCGTCTTCTATTTCGCTGCGCTCGCGGGCCAGCGGCGCGGTCTGAAATACGATCCCGAGATGCTCTACTGCGGTTGCATGTTCCATGACATGGGGCTCACGCACAAACACAGCAGCGCGTGCGAGCGGTTCGAGGTGGACGGCGCCAACGCCGCCCGCGATTTCCTGAAGGGCAAGGGCATCTCGCAGCAGGATATCGATGTGGTATGGACTTCGATCGCACTGCATACCACGCCGGGCATCCCGCAGCACATGCATCCGGTGATCGCGCTCGTGACCGCGGGTGTCGAGATGGATGTGCTGGGCCTGAAATATCCGGAATACAGCGACGTTGAACGCGAGGCCGTCGTCCGTGCGCATCCGCGTACGCCGCACTTCAAGGAAGACATCATCCAGGCGTTCTACGACGGGATCAGGCACAAGCCCGACACGACGTTCGGCAACGTTAAGGCCGACGTGCTCGGCGACAAGGATCCGCATTTCCACGCCGGCAACTTCTGCAGCGTGATCCGGTCGTCCGCGTGGGCGGGCTGATTGTTCGCGGTATGGCGCACGACCTCCGCTGCTGAACGGAGATCGTGCGCGGAACACGAATCGCGATTCACATATATTCAGGAATGCGATCATGTTGGACCAGTTGAACGATCGAAAGCTGATCGGAGCGAACGGCGCGCCGGTCGAAGATGACGTCAACATCCAGACGATCGGCCCGCGCGGCCCCGCGCCGTCGCAGGACGTTTGGCTGATCGCGAAGTGATTCCGGAGCAGCGCACGCGTGCGAATGATGCCGGTGCGTACGGCGTGTGCTGTGGCGCATGGCATTAGCCGATACACAAGGGCGAAAACCTTCACGGCAATCGGCAGGCGGTTGCATGTTTTCCGACGTTCACCGGTGTACTTGGTGCGGCCGACTTTGTTGGACAGCACCACGCGTTGGATCTTCGGGGAGAGTCGCAGAACATCCTCCACGACAAGGCGGCAACTGTGCGAAGGCCGGATCGACATATGGCGTGGACATCACGGCGACATGGGTGCGGCTTGCGGTGTCGTCGAAGCAAGCCGGGCGGTACGGCGACACGGCATCGCTGCATCACCAGCGGAAAGGTAGCCGTGTATGGGGGCGTGATTCGTTGCGCTGCCGGATTTTCGACCCATACGAGTGTTTCGATGGCGCCCACACCTCACTACCTATCCGACAGCCCCGGTGTCGATGTGTGCTCGACACTGTTCGACGATACCTGCAAGGGGGAGGCCGAATGTCGGACGACGTCTCGCACCGGGTGTTCATGACCGACGACGAGAAACGTGCGATATGGGAACGCATCCGGTGCGAGGCGCTGCGATGTGTTTCCGTCGTGACGAACGGTGAGTTGCCAGGAGCGGCGTTCCCAGTGCCGGGGACGGGGGGCCGCGCTTGACGAAGTCTCCGTGTCCTTGGCGAACCTCTCGGCCTTGTCAGGAAGAATGGGCGGCGGATTGGGAGCGGATGAAATCAGTAAAGATGTTGTTACGTGACAACCACGTGATATTTCCACGACTTTATATACTGAACAAGTGCCTTCCGTCACCCGGGCGAATCTTCGATTCGCCCCCCCAAGTAACGCGCCTCCAGGCAGGTGGGTCATGTTCGCCCCGGCCTTTGCAGACGCCCTGACCTCCACCACAGCCACACTCTCCATCCACCTTCCGCCAGTTCCTGGCAAAACGCCTATAATGATTGGGCAAATTGCCGGGAGAAGTCATGAGCACCATTGCTTTTCATCCTTCGGGCGTCGCGCATCCGCGTCAGGCCGAATTCACGATTCTCGAACAACTGCTGGCGATCCGAGTCCGATCGGGGGCCGATCTTGCCGAGCTGGCGAGCGCGCGCGTCGACGTCTCGGTGATCGACCGGCTGTCCGAGCGCGGGCTGAAATCGGATGAACTGGCCTTCATCATTCCGCGCCGCACGCTGAGCCATCGTCGCCAGGCGCACGAACGCCTGTCGCCCGAGGAATCCGACAAGGCGATCCGTCTCGCGCGCATCGTCGCGCAGGCAACGGCCACGTTCGGCGACCAGGACAAGGCGATGGCGTGGCTGCGCAACGGGCTCCAGCGCTTCGGCGGCCGCACGTCGCTCGACATGGCGAGCACCGAGCATGGTGCGCGGCTCGTCGAGGAAGCCCTCACGCAGATCGACGAGGGGTATTTCGCTTGACGACGCTGTGGCGGATCAGCAATTTCGCCGACCTGAAAGGCATCGGCGGGTTGCGCGCCGGCGGTCGCTGGCATTTCGCCGGGCAGCCCGTCGTGTATCTCGCCGAGCATCCGGCGCTCGCGCTGCTCGAGACGCTCGTTCATTTCGAGATCGCCACGGTCGCGCAATTGCCGAGCGGGTACCAGTTGCTTCGCATCGAGGTGGCCGATTCGGTCGATATCGCCGAAATTGCGGAGGGCGACGCGCCGGACGACTGGCGATCCAACGTCGACTGGACCCGCAGCGCCGGTACCGAGTGGCTGCACACGCAGCCGAGCGCGCTGCTGCGTGTGCCGAGCGTCGTCGTGCCGCACGCGCACAACTTCCTGCTGAATCCACTGCATCCGGCTGCTTCCGAGGCCCGTATTGCCGAAGTGATGCAATCACCGTACGACACCCGGATTCTGCGGCTGGTCCAGTCGAAGCCCGGTGAATAGGGAACCGGACGACGGAGCCTGCGCCGGACGCGGGATCAGCGCTCGTGTGCGGCGCGATCCGCTGCCGCATCGGGTGGCAGCGTCTGCCGGAGGCGCGTGACCGTTCGCGTACTGACGAGACCGAGCATCGTACTGACGTCGGCATGTGCATGGCCCGCAAGCAACTGGCGGCGCGCAACCGTATTGCGCAGCACGCGCGGGCTGATGTCCGCCGCATGGAAGCCGATCGTGCTCAGCGCGTCGCGCACCACGAGCAGCAGGAACATGTCGTTCATCGCGCCACCGCCGCGCGGTGCGGGAAACAGCAACGCGGATGCCGGCGCGTCGGCCGAGTGCGCACGCCATGCGGCGAGCGGCGCCAGTGAAAATTCGGCGAGCGTGATCCGGCGCGCCGGCCGCGCCCGATCGCGCGGCACGGATAGTGCCGGCGGCTGCGCGTCGAGATCGAGCGCGTCGTGCGTCGTTGCACGTATCTCTGCCGAAGTGATGCCGCTCGCGAGCAGCAGCGCGACGATCGCGCGATTCCGGCAATCGGCCGGCGTGTCGTCCGGTCGAGGCTGCACGTGGTGCTGAAGCGCCGCGTCGGCGTCGGGCGGCAGGTAGCACGGTTCGGGCTCGCCGTTCGGCCATGCGAGATCACGCGTCGTCCGGCCGGCCGGATGAATCGTGCGCACGCCGGCTTCGACCAGATGCCGGCCCAGTCGGTCGATCAGCTTCGCGTAGCGCACGCGAGTCGACGTTCCGGGCGCACAGGTGCGCTCGAGTTCCGCCAGGAAAGCCGCGACGTGGTCGGGCCCGAACGTGGCCAGCGACACGCGGTGCGCGATCAGATGACGCAGGAACCGTTCGAACATCGCGACGTGCTGCACGACCGAACGCGGCGCGAACGGCCGGCGGTCGGCGCCGGTTGCGGCGGTTTCCTGCCATGCCCGGAAGGCGCCGACGGGGTCGTGGGTCCAGCGATTCGTGTCCATGCACGATTTATAGCCGGAACGCGGAGGCTCCGGCAATCGGTCAGATGGCCAGTCCGACGCAACCGGTGCGTCAGTGCGCGGGACGTGCGTCGACGATGCAGTCGTTGTGCCGGGCCAGGCAAGCGAGCAGCAGCGTGTTGAAGAAACGGAGTGCGTCCGGCACCCAGTTCCATCGCGTCGGGGTCCGCATCCGGATCATCCGTGGCTGACCGTCATGAACCCGGCCCGTCGTGTGAGGAGGCTGGGTGTCGGGCCGGCAATCGCAAACGAACCGGCTGCTCGGCGTGCGATGTCGCCGGCACGCGACACCGCGCAACGTCACCAGCCGCCACCATCAACCGTCGCGCGAAGGCGAAGAAGCCGCAACCGGTGTCGCGCTTGCCTGTCCACTGAGCCGCGCAAATGCGGCGAACGCCAGTTGCGTCGCGATGGCCGCGAGGGTGCCGGCTGCCATGCCGTTGCCGAGCACGATCTGCACGGGTGAGCCGAAATGGCGATACAGGTTCGGCACCAGGATCGGTGCAAGGCCGACGACGAGTGCGGCCGCGAGCGTGTACTGGTTGGCGCGCGCGTGCAGGTCGACGCCGGCGAGCAGCCGGATCCCCATTACGCCGATCATCGCGAACACGACGAGCGCGGTGCCGCCGACCACCGCGGCCGGAATCGCATACGCGAGCCGCGCGAGCGGCGCGAACAGCGCGATGACGATCAGGATCGCGCCGGCCGCGGCCGTCACGTAGCGCGAGCGCACGCCGGTCGTCTGCACGACGCCGATATTCTCGGCGCTGGTCACGATCAGCGGCGTGCCGAACAGCGCGCCGGCGAGCGACGCCAGCCCATCGCCGCGTATCGTCTTCGGCACGTCGCGCGACAGCGAGATCGGCTTGCCGCACGTTTCGCCGACGGCGACCGTCTGCGCGGTGGCCTCGGCCATCGAGATCGCGGTGAAGATCAGCAGCGGCAGCGCGGCCAGCACGTCGAAGCGCGGCATCCCGAACGGCAGCCATACCGGATGCGTGAACAGCGGGCCGTGCCACACGTCGGCGAGCGCCGGCATCGCATCGAGCGCCCAGCCGAGCGTTGCGCCGGCCGTCAGGCCGATCAGCACCGCGAGGCGCCCGAGCGTGCCGCGGAACGCACCCGCGACGACGACCGTGGCGACGATCGTCGCCAGCGCGAGACCGAGCGCGCGCGGCTGGGCGAAGTCGGCCGAACCGGGCTGGCCGACGACGATCGTCGCGTAGATCCGGATCAGGTTGATCGACACGAGCAGCAGCATCGCGCCGACGACGATGCGCGGAAAGAGCCGCAGGCAACGCGTGAAGACGGGCAGCAGTACCCAGTAGAACGCGCTGGCGAGCAGCGCCGCGCCGGCGGCGGTTGGCAGGCCCGATTGCGCGGCAATGCCGGCGAACAGCATCGTCGGTGCGCCGCCGGGCACCATCACGAACGGCATGCGCGCGCCGATCGGGCCGGCGCCGAGCGATTGCAGCAACGTGCCGATCCCGCAGGCGAAGAACGTCGCGCCGATCAGCTGGACCGTCAGGTCCGCCGGCAGCGCGAGCACTTTTGCGATCAGGAACACAGCCGTGATCGGGGACGCGGCCATCGACAGCACGTGCTGCAGCCCGAACAGCGCGAGCTGCCACGCGGGCAGCCGTGCATCGACGGGCGTTGGGACCGGATCGTGCGACACGGCAGGCCCCTCGGAAGCGAACGGCGACGAGCGCCGGAAACCGGCGGTGAACGGCAAGGTCAGGCCCGCAGCCAGGGCAGTTGCGCGGCGCTGTAGCGGAACGTCTGGAACACGCTGTTGAGCTGGCCCGGCCCGGTCTTGCGCGCGGCTTCGTCCGGGTATTCGGCGAACCACGGAATCACGTATTCCCAGACGACCTCGCCGGCGGGCGTCACTTCGAACAGGCGGCCTGTCGACGATTCGGTGACGTGCGTGTTGCCGTTCGGCAAGCGCTGCGCGTTGCCCATGAACGGCGTGTAGAACAGGTTCACGACGTCGTCCGCATACGACCACACGACGCGCTGCGTCGCCGGATCGATCTCGACGACGCGCGAGAACACGACGTGCGCGCCGTGGCGGAAATTGCCGTTGTCGAACGCGAGGATGTTGCCGTTCGCGAGCGGCACCGGCGCGTGCTGGTGCGACACGACGTCGGGCCTGATCCGCAGGTCGACGCGGCCGGTTTCGCGGCTCACCCCGATGATGCCCGACGTCGTGCGCAGGCTCATCAGCACGCGGCCGTTCGCGTCGACCGCGAGGCCGTTGACGAGCGGCCAGTGATAGCGCCCGAAGCCGGCCGCGATCGGGAAATCCTCGGGTCGCAGGTGTTCGCGCGCACGCCATTCCCACACGATCTGCCCGGCCCGGTTCACTTCGCGGATCACGTCCGCATACATCACTTCGTCGTCGCCGTGCGGCGTGCCGCCCGGCACGCGCCGCGCGAACGCGGCGTCGACCGGTTCGCACGCGGCGTACAGCAGGTTGCCGTTCGGCAGCCACTGCGCGTCGTGATGATGCGCGGGGTCCTCGTAGCGCCACACGGTTTCGCCTTGCGGCGTGACTTCGTAGAAGTCGCCGCCATGCCACATCGACCACGGCGCATAGCGCGATTCGGAGTGCGGATGATTGCCGTTGTAGCCGAGGTTGCCGTTCGCGAGGATGACCGCATGGCGGCCGGGGCGCACGGGCATCTTCCACTGATGCGCGACTTCACCGTCGATGCCGACGAGATAGACGTTGCCGTCGGCCGTCTGCGGCGCGATGAGCGTATAGCCGCCCGCGGACAGTGCGGGATCGTGGGCGATGAGGCCGACGCCACGGCGGCGCTGGGTAATCTGGTCGACGGTTGTCACTGCACTCTCCATTCGAATCGGACACGGGGATGCAGCGCAATCTAGACGATCCGGGCGATCAGTAAAATCGGATTATTCTTGACGGCCTGTTCGGAAAAAACTAACGGATCACTCATGCGTTCGATATCGCAGGCATTCCGCTGTTTCGACGAAGTCGCGCGACGCGGCTCGATTCGCAAGGCGGCCGACGCGCTGCACCTGACCGCCGCGGCGGTGCACCAGCAGATCCGCAATCTCGAGGAGCAGGTGGGCGTGCCGCTGTTCGACCGGCTACCGCGCGGCATGCAGCTGACGCTTGCCGGCGAGATCGTGATCGCGGCCGTGCGGCGCGGTCAGCGCGACTTCGACAACGCGCTCACGCAGGTCGAGGACCTGCGCGCGCTGCGGCGCGGCCACGTGAACCTGGCGGTGCCCGCATCGACCGCGGAAAAGCTCGTGCCCGACGCGATCCTCGCCGCGATGCAGCGCTATCCGGGCGTCACGTACAGCGTGCGCTCGGGAAACGGCGAAAGCATCGTGCGCTGGGTCGAGACGGGCGAGGCCGACATCGGCTATGCGTTGCGCCGGCGCACGTCGGCGGGCGTCGTCGAGGTGCGGGCGTTCGCCCAGCCGCTGGGTGTCGTCACGGCGCCCGGCCATCCGCTCGCGGCGTCAGGCGGAAAGGTGCGGATGCGCGACTGCTTCGCGCATCCGCTGATCCTGATGACACCCGACACGGAACTGCGCGCGATGTTCGACCAGATCGATGCACGACAGCCGCGCAACGTGCGGCCGCTGGTCGAGACGGGTTCGGTGCCGATGGTGCGGCGCCTCGCGGCCGAAGGCGCGGGCGTCGGCTTCCTGATCGCCGAGAACGTCGCGGACGACGTGGCTGCCGGCCGGCTCGCGTGGACGCCGCTTACCGATGCGGGCGCGCGCTCGTTCAGCTGCATCTACCAACGGGCGGACATGAGCGCGACTGTCGCCATGACGATGTTCCTCGAGTTCTTCTCCGACGCGATCGAAGCGATGGAAGTCGGTTTCGCGCGCGACGGCCGAACGGCCGGCAAGCGCCGCCGGGCAGCGCGATAACGACAGCGGCCACGCGAGCGCATCGCACTGCGATGCAGTGCAACACGCGTACCCGCGCGCGTGCGGTCGTGACGTTGTGCGTGCAACGTCCGGCTGCATTACTTCATTCCCTTATTGCGGAAAAAAATTTGTTCATGGGACTATCGAATGCGTTGTCGGCGCACCGAGGGGGGCGCAGGCAGCGTGGTGTCCCTCGCAACGACTGACAAGAACATCGGCAGACAATGAACAGAACAGCGATCTTTCCGTATGCGTCCGCGTTGCTCGCGGCCGCCATGATGACGGCCTGCGGCGGCAACGACATCGAAACCGACACGGGTGCCACGACGACACCCACGGCCGACACGAGTTGTCTCGCAATCGACAACAGCGGCTCGACTGTCGTGGTCGGGTCGAACCAGCCGGGCGACCCGTCACTGCCGGAAGCGTCGTCCGGTTATCGCACCGGGATGAAGCCCGTCTATGCGAAAACGTATCTGGTCGCCACGTCGAACGCCTACGCGAGCGCGGCCGGTTGCGCGGTGCTGAAGAGAGGCGGCACGGCCGCCGACGCGGCGGTCGCCGTGCAGGCCGTGCTCGGGCTGACCGTGCCCGAAGCGACGGGCCTCGGCTCGGGCGGTGTGCTGCTCTACTACGATGCGCGCGGCAAGACGCTGCAGGCGTATGACGGCCGGGAAACCGCGCCGGCCGCCGCGACGGAGAACTACCTGCGCTATGTCGACGATGCGACCGACCACTCCGCGCCGCTGCCGAATGCGCGTGCGAGCGGCCGCTCGATCGGCACGATCGGTGTGCCGAGGCTCATCGAGGCGCTGCAGCAGGATCACGGCCGGCTGCCGTGGCAGAACCTGTTCGGCGATGCGATCACGCTCGCGACCAACGGTTTCCCGATCGGTGGCCGGCTCGCCGACGCGATCGCGGCGAACGCCGCGAACCTGAAGCGCGACCCCGAGGCCGCCGCGTATTTCCTGAACGCCGACGGTTCGCCGAAGACACTCGGCACCGTGCTGAAGAATCCGGCGTATGCGCGCACGCTGACGCTGATGGCGCAGTCGGGTGCGAACGCGCTGTACACGGGGCAGATCGCGCAGGACATCGTCGCGAAGATCGCCACGACGAAGGGCGCTGATGGCTCGACGCTCACGCCGGGCAAGACGACCGTCGCGGATCTGGCCGCCTACCAGGCGAAGCGCCGCGACCCGGTGTGCACGACCTATCGCAGCTACTGGGTGTGCGGGATGCCGCCGCCGTCGTCGGGCGGCATCGCGGTCGCGTCGGCACTCGGCATTCTCGAGAACTACGATCTGAAGTCGCTGAAGCCGACGGCGATCGATCTCGAAGGCGGCAAGCCGACCGTCGCGGGCGTGCACCTGATCACCGAGGCCGAGCGGCTCGCGTATGCCGACCGCGACAAATACGTGGCCGACACGGATTTCGTGCCGCTGCCGGGCGGCACGTGGAATACGTTGCTGAACAAGCCTTACCTGAAATCGCGCGCGGCGCTGATCGACCCGGCCAAGAGCATGGGTACCGCGCAGCCGGGAGATCTCGGTGCGGTACCGCTCGGGGTCGACACGACGTTGATCGAGCACGGCACGAACCAGTTCACGATCGTCGACGGCGACGGCAACGTGCTGAGCGCGACGACCACGGTCGAGTCGAGCATGGGCTCGTTCCACATGACCAACGGCTTCCTGCTGAACAACCAGTTGACCGATTTTTCCGCGAACCCGGTCGACAGTTCGGGCAATCCGGTGGCCAACCGCCTGCAGCCGGGCAAGCGGCCGCGCAGCTCGATGGCGCCGACGATCGTGTTCGGTCAGGCCGCGGACGGCTCGCGCGGTGACTTCGTGATGGCGACCGGTTCGCCGGGCGGCGGCACGATTCCGCAATACGTGGTCAAGACGCTCGTCGGCGCGCTCGACTGGGGTCTCGATGCGCAGCAGTCCGCCGGGCTCGTCGATTTCGGCGCAAGCAACAGCCCGACGACCACGATCGGCGGCGAGCATCCGAACGTCAACACGGCGAACAACGGGGCGAACGATCCGCTGATCACGGGGCTGCTCGCGCTCGGGCACAAGGTTTCGACGTCCGCGCAGGCGAGCGGCGTCAACACGGTGATGCGCGTGACGGTCGGCCAGTCGCCCGCGTTGCAGGGCGGCACCGATCCGCGGCGTGAAGGCGTCGTGCTCGGCAATACGTTCCGGCCATAATCGGGCGGTACGCGTGCGGTTCCGATCTGCCCGTATTGGCCGACGGGCGATCGGGGCCGTGCATCGTGAAGGAGCCGCAATGATGCATGCGCATCTGCTTGAAATGGACGCCATCCTGTCGGCGCCGGGCTTTTTCGATTTCCTCGCCGACCTGGATTGCGACCGCGCGCTGGACAGTCGCGACGCCGAGCCGTTCGATGCGCAGTGGATGGCGTCGTTCGACGAAATCGACGGCGATCCGGGCGCATCGCTCGACCGGCCGGCCGTGGATGCGTTGAGGGAAAAGGCGTTCAAGCTCGCGTTCGGCGCATCGGGGCATGCCGGCGTGGCGGCGTGCGTGTCCGACGACATCGAGCTGATCGCGAGAAGCCGGTTGTCAGGCCGTACCGACGGCTGGCCGACGAGCGTCCTTTGGAATGCTTATAGAAGCGGCCGGTTTCCCTGCTAGCCGTTTCTGGTCGCTTCCGGCCGTTTCGCCTGTCTGGTTCCGATCCGCGGCGATCGGCCTTGGCTCCGTCGCGGAATGCACCGCGCGACACGCCTCCAGACTCTCCCCGTCCGTCGGACTACACCGTCCCGATTCCGTTGCAATCCTCCGATTGTCAAACTGTGTGAATCAATCGTCAGCATTTGCAACCGAAGTAACAGTCCCCGCAAATCAATCGTTTTGCGCGTTCGCGCCGCTACATTAGCTCCACCTGCCGCACGTCGCGGCGAGGCATGCGACAAGCCGCACGAAGGCGGCCCGCAGCAACAACGTCTTTGGGGAGAATGACCATGAACAAGATCCGTACGATTCTGGTGGGTGCTGCACTGACGGCAGTGGCGACTTCGGCTGCGTTCGCACAGACGGCGCAAACCGGCGCCCAGGGTTCCGCGGGTGTCGGCGCGCAGGTTCAGACGCCGCTGCTCGGCGGTGGCGTGGGTGTGCAGGCCGGCGCCGGCGCGAACGCGGCAGGCTCGGGTTCGGGCGCGGGCAACGTCGTCGGCGGCGCGCTGAACGGCGTCGGCAAGACGGTCGGCGACGTGGGCTCGGCGGCCGGCAACGCGGTGGGCGGTGCGACGCACGCGGTCGGTTCGGCAGCGGGCACGGCGAAGGATGCCGCCGCATCGGCCGTCCACTCGACGAAAGCGCACGTGAAGCATGTCGCGGGCAAGGCGAAGAGCCATGCGCAAGGCGCGGTGTCGACGGCAGGCGACGTCGCCGGCGGCGCGAAGGCGAAGGCCGGTGAGGCGCTCGAAGGTGCAACGAACGCGGTGCAGGGCGGCGCATCGGTCGGTGTGAAGGGTTCGGCGTCCGCGCAAGGCGGCGCGCTGTAAGCGTCACGCTTCCCGTCAAGGCCCGGCCCGCTTCGATGCGGGCCGGGCTTTTCTATTGGCGCGCTCGGCGCGCCGTTCAACGCATCCTCGATACGGGGATGCGTCGACGTTCGCCACCGGTCCGGCGACGCGACACGTATGCGCGCCTTTGCCTGGGGCCGCCGGCACGTGCCCGCAACGGGCGGCGTGCGCGCCCCCTGCCCATTGCCCGCCCGCCATGCTTAAATAGCGGGGCTCCCGGTCGCCGGGCCACCGGGATCGCGGTGCCGGCCGACACGGGCCAGCATGTCCGATCGACATCGTGACGACAGACGACACCAAAATGCCGTTCCGGCCAGTCCGGTGCGGCCCGATAACATTCCGAGGCCTCACGTCATGACCATCCTTTTTCGTCTTCTCGCGCTCGCCTGCGTGCTCTGGCTGGCCGCCTGCGCAGCGCCGCCCCCGCCGTCCGCCAGCACCGGCGCGTCCGCCGCCGCACCGGATGCCAGCGAACGCCGCGGGCTCGGCACTGCATGGGGCGAGTCGGTGCGATCCGAAACCCGCCAGGTCGATTTCGAACGTGCGGATCCGGCGAAGCCGACGGATCTCGCGTCGGTCTATTACAACGATGCGCTGCCCGGACATCCGCCCGCGTCCCAGGTTCGCCGGTTGCCGACCCGCGTCGCGCTCGCCAACGGCGACATCGCGCTGTCGTTTACGGACGAAAAGGGTGCACCGCTGCGTCTCGCGCGCAGCAACGGCCGCTGGCACATGGCGGGCGTCGAAGGTTCGCGCTACATGATCGTGCTGCGCAACCAGGGGCGCCGCACGTTCGAAGTCGTGTCGACCGTCGACGGGCTCGACGTGCTGTCGGGGCGGCCGGGCAGCTACACGAATGGCGGTTACGTGCTGTATCCGGGCCGCACGCTGACGATCGAGGGCTTCCGCAAGAGCCGCGACGAAGTCGCCGCGTTCCGCTTCGCGGCGGTGCCCGACAGCTACGTCGCGAACTCGAAGTACGGCGATTCGGCGAACGTCGGCGTGATCGGCGTCGCGCTGTTCGCGCAGAAGGAGAATGAAGAGGAAGCACTGCGCCGCAACGCGAATCCGTTCCCCGGCAATGACAACGGCTATGCTCCGCCGCCGGTGCCGCGCGGCGAGTGACGTTGCGTCGTGGATCGGCCGCGCGCGTCGCGGCGAACGATGCACGCGCGGCGATCCTGGGTCGCCGCGGCCCGAGCGGCATGCCGGCGCATGCGACGGACCTCGCGACGATCCTGCGCGATTCTTGCGAGCATGGATCGGCTCGACGAGATCGTCGATTGCATTGAAGCTCGCGGCGCTGGCGCTGCTGGCCTCGAATGCCGCCGTTGCATTCGCCGAAACGCCGGCGCCAGAATCGGTGCGGCTCGCCAACGGTCACGAGATCGAATGGGCGAGCCCGAGGTTGTTCGAGGTCGATGCGGCCCGCCACACGAAATCGGCACTGATCGTGCCGGCCGCGCTGCGTCGTGCATTGGCCGAGGCATCGAGCGTTGCGTTTCCGTCGGGCCGTTCGAAGCGGATCGACGGCAACGACTATCTGCTGGTCGTCGTCAATCGCTCTTCGAGCAGCCGTCCGACCGGATATTGCGGCGCGGGCGAAGAAGGGTCGCTTTACGTGCTGGAACTGCGCGGCACCCGTGCGGTGCCACGTTTCTCGCTGCCGGTCCAAAGCTGTCTCGATTCCGTTTCTCTCGAAACCGACGGTGGAACTCAATCGCCTTACCTGGCGATCGCGTGGCACGACGATCCGGCCGCCATCGACATCCGGTGGGAATATGTTGCGCATGGCGGTGCGTTGCATCGCGTTTATCGTTTCGTGAACGGCACGTTTGTCGAGGCCGAGGTACCGCGGTAACACGGTCATCCCGTGGCACGATGGCGATTCGAATTCGCATCGCGTGCTTCCCTCCCTTCCGGATCCACGGAGAGCGTCATGTCGTTACCCGCTTTCAGGTACCATCCCGACCCGCCGGCAACGGGCAGTGTGATCCGCTCGGACGCGCGCTGCGTGTGTTGCGGCGATGCACGTGGTTACGTATACGCCGGCCCCGTGCATGCGGTCGACGAGTATGAGAATTGCCTCTGCCCATGGTGCATCGCCGACGGTTCGGCGCAGCCTTCACCGACACGTACGGCATCGGCGGCGGCGAATGGGACGAAGTGCCCGACGCGGTCGTCAGCGAAATCGCTTGTCGCACGCCGGGCTTTCAGGGTTGGCAGCAGGAGCGGTGGCGGACGCATTGCGGCGATGCCGCGCAGCTCATCGGTCGTGCGGGTGCCGGAGAACTGCGCGCGCTCGGCCCGCAGGCAGTCGCGTCGATTCGGGAATCGACCGGACTCGACGAGGGCGCGGAGTGGGAGCATTTCCTTGCCGCACTCGACAAGGACGGTTCACCGACCGCGTATATGTTCCGCTGTATCCGTTGCGGCGAACCCGGCGGCTACCAGGATTGCGACTGATGGCCTGGCTCACGGCATCGCGCGGCGATCGCCGGTTTTATCGTCATGAAACAGAGGAATCTTCGTGAAGTTCATCCACGCGGCAGACATACATCTTGACAGCCCGTTGCACGGCCTGAGCGCGTATCCCGACGCGCCGGCCGCGCAGTTGCGCAACGCGTCGCGCGAGGCGCTGCGGCAACTTGTGGATCGTGCGATCGAAGAGGAGGTTGCATTCCTCGTGATCGCAGGCGACCTGTACGACGGCGACTGGAAGGATCACAACACGGGCATCTTCTTTGGCCAGCAGATGGGGCGCCTGCGCAAGGCCGGCATCCGTGCGTTCGTTCTCGGCGGCAACCACGATGCCGAAAGCGAGATGACGAAGAAGCTGACGCTGCCCGACAACGTCACCGTATTCGGCCACCGCAAGGCGGAAACCCACAAGCTGCCTGAATTCGAAGTCGCGCTGCACGGGCAGAGCTTCAAGGACAAGGCCGTCGTCGACAATCTCGCGATCGGCTATCCGGACCCGGTGCCCGGTTACTACAACATCGGCGTGCTGCATACGGCGCTCGAAGGCTATGCGGCGCACGCGAACTATGCGCCGTGCACGCTGGCCGAACTCCATGCGAAAGGCTACGACTACTGGGCGCTTGGCCACGTGCACGAATTCCAGCAATGGTCGGGGCCGTCCACCGTGGTGTTTCCCGGCAACCTGCAGGGGCGCCATATCCGCGAGACGGGCCGCCGCGGCGCGGTGCTCGTGACGGTCGAGCAAGGCCGCACGCAGGTCGAGCGTCTGTATCTCGACGTGCTGCGCTGGGAAGCCGTGTCGGTCGACGCGTCCGATTGCCTGACCGTCGCCGACCTGTCGAGAAAGATCGGCCAGTCGCTGGAAGCGCTGCTGACTGTCGACGGCCATGTGCCGCGCGCGGTGCGTGTGACGGTCGCGGGGCGGACGCCCGCCCACGGCCTCTTTTTCGGCCGCGCGCCGCAGTTGCGTGCGGAGGTGCTGAACCAGATCGGCATCATCGGCAACGAGCGGCTGTGGCTCGAGAAGGTCCGGCTCGCGACGTCCGCGGCCGATCATCAGCAGGGGGAAAGCGAGCAGCTCGAAGCGCTCGAGGACCTGAAGCAGATCCTGGCCGATGCCGCGCGCGATCCGGATTTCCTCGAGTTGCTCGAACGCGACCTGAAGCCGTTCGTCGGCAAGGTGCGCAGCGACGTGAAGGAAGAGGTGCCGTTGTTGGCGATGGCACGCGCGGGCGAGCTCACGGCGCTCGTCGAGCAGGTCGGGCCCGCGTTGCTTGCGCGGCTGGCGAGGGGGGAGTAAGCGATGCGGATCAACCAGCTCGATCTGATCAAGTACGGCAAGTTCACCGACGAGACGCTGCGTTTTCCGTCGGCCGGCGAGGATTTCCATGTGATCGTGGGGCCGAACGAGGCCGGCAAGTCGACGATCCGCACGGCCGTGTCGGAGCTGCTGTTCGGGATGAAACTGCAGACGCCGCTCGATTTCCTGCACAGCACACCGGAACTGCGGATCGGCGGCGTGCTGGAGAGCGGCACGGGCGAACTCGCGTTCCACCGCGCCCGCGGGCGCAGTCCGCTGCGCACGCCCGCCGACGACAGATTGCCCGACGACTATCTGGCCGCCGTTCTCGACGGCGCCACGCGCGAATTCTTCGAGCAGATGTTCGGGCTCGATCACGGGCGCCTGGTCGACGGCGGCCGGAGCATTCTCGACGCATCCGACAAGCTCGGCCAGGTGCTGTTCGAATCGGCCGCCGGGGTCGGCAGTCTCGGGCCGGTGCGCGAGGAGCTCGATGCGCGTGCGCTCGAGCTGTGGGCGCCGCGTCGCAGCGGCAGCGCGTTTGCACTTGCCGAAACGTCGTTCAACGAAGCCGTGACCGAACTGAAGACGGTTCAGGTGCGTACGCGCGACTGGGTCGAACGCAAGGACGCGCGCGAAGCGGTCGAACAGCAGATCGAGCAGGCGCGCGCGGAACAGCGCCGGCTCGAAGCGCTGCGCTCGAAGCTCGAGCGCGTGCGACGGCTGGCGCCGTACCTCAAGGAGCTGACGGTCAAGGACGCGGCGCTCGCGGAACTGGGCGCGGTCGTCGAGTTGCCGCCCACCGCGTATGCGGATCTGTTGAAGGCGCAGGGTGATCTCGCGGCCGAACAGAAGGTGCTCGAGGAACGGCGTGCCGACCTGCTCGCGAAACGGCAGGCGCGCGATGCGATCGACGCCGACGCTGACACGCTGGCACTCGAAGCCGACATCGAAGCGCTCGATCGGCTGCGCGGCGCGTGCATGAATCACGCGCAGGATCTGCTGCTGCTGGGTGCGGACGTCGAGCGGCACCTGTCCGCCGCGTTCGCCGCGGCTGCCCAGCTCGACTGGCCGACGGACGAAGCGTCGCTGCGAGCGTCGCTGCCGACGGCGCTGTCGCTGAAGACCGTGGCCAACCTGTTGCGCGAACACGGTGCGCTGCACCAGGCGCTGGCCGGCGCGCGCGAATCGCTCGACGAACGCACGCGCGAGCTTGCACAGGTGCAGGAACAACAGGCGCGCCTGTCGACCGTCGATGTGCCGGAAACGCTGCGCGCGGCGTTGGCCGATGCGCAGGGCTTTCGCAACAGCGGCCAGCGCGAGCAGGCGCTCGAACAGGAAATCGCTGCTGCGGAACGCACACTGTCCGGCGCACTCGATGCGCTCGGCCGGTGGCGCATGCCGGTCGACGCGCTGCGCGCGCTCGACGTGCCGTCGGTGGCACGGCTCGGCGCGCTGCTGAAGGAGGACAGCGAACGCGCGAGCGCGGCCGCTGCCGCACGCGACGCACGGGACGGCGCGCTCGAAGAGCTCGAGCGGCTCGAACTGCAGGAGAAGCACTTCGCGGAGAACCACAAGGTCGTCACGACCGCCGACGTGCTGGCAGCGCGCGCGCGGCGCGACGGCGCATGGGGCGATATCCGCAGCGGCGCGATCGATCTCGGAACGGGCGCGCCCGCGCTCGACGATGCGATCCGCCTTGCGGACGAACTCGTCGACGCGCAGTTGGGTGCGACGCAGGCAGCGGCGACGTTGCAGTCGCTGCGTCAGCAGGTCGAATCCGCGCGTGCGGGCGTGACGCGCAGGCAGGCCGCGCTGGACGAGCGCGAACGTGAGCTCGCCGCGCATCGCGACGCATGGGCCGCGCTCGCGACGACGGCCGCGGTGCCCGGCATGCCGCTGGCGGCGATGGGCGACTGGCTTGCGAAGCGCGACACGGTGTTCGCCGCGCAGGCCGATCTCGATCGCCAGCGTCGCGAATTCGACACGATTCGCGCCGCGCGGGCCGGTGCCGAAGCCGCGTTGCGCGCTGCGCTGCGTACCGTGTCGCGAGGCGGCGAGTCGGACGGTCTGGCGGCGCTCGTCGCGACCGCCGAGGCCTTCGTACAGTCGGCCGAGAAAGCGCTCGCGCAGCAGGACAGTCTCGAGGAGCGCGCTCGGGAAGCCGAACGCGGATGCGCGACGGCGCAATCGCGGGCCGGCCACGCGCAGGCGGCCTACGACGCGTGGCACGCGCAATGGCGGGACGCGCTGGCCGACGCGAAGCTTTCCACGAGCGCGGCGACGCTGGCCGCGGCGGAAGGTGCGCTCGCGCTTGCCAACGCCGTGACCGCCGAACTGGCCGATGCCGACGCACCGCGCAACCGGATCGCCGTGATCCGCGCGGAACTGGCCGCGCTCGAGGCGGGCGCACGGCGGCTTGCCGCGGCGCTCGCGCCGGAATGGCTGACGAGCGGCGACTGGCCGGACGTCGCGCGCCGGCTGACGATGCGCCTCGCCGCCGCCAGGGAAATCGCGCGTGCGATCGGTCGGGCCGACGAGGCCGTGCGGCAGGCCGACGGCAAGGTCGCGGATGCTGCTGCCGCGGTGGCCGGTGCCGATGCACGCATCCAGCCGCTGCTGCAACTGGCCGGTGTCGTGTCGATCGATGCCGCGCTGCCGCTGGCCGAACGCTCGGACCGGCAGCGCCTGCTGCGGCAGGCGGTCGATGCCGCGCACGAGGCTTTGGTGCGCGACGGCGACGGCCTGTCCCGCTCCGCCGTCGAAGCCGAAGTCGCGGAGCAGGACATCGCCGACGTACCAGCGCACCTCGAAGCGGTGAAGCAATCGCTCGGCGATGTCGGCAAGCGGCTCAATGAGCTTTCACAGCAGCAGGTCGTGGCCGATCAGGCGTTCGGCGCGATCGACGGCCAGGCGAACGCGGCCGTTGCCGAGTCGAAACGGCAGGAAGCGCTGGCGGCGATGGGCGATGCAGCCGAACAGTACCTGGAAGCGGCCACCGCGAGCCGGTTGCTGAAGTGGGCGACGGATCGCTATCGCGACCAGAAGCAGGGGCCGATGCTCAGGCGTGCGGGCGAAATCTTCGCCGGGCTCACGCTGGGCGAATTCGCGCGGCTGACCGTCGATACCGAACGGACGCCGCCCGCCCTGTATGCACGGCGGACGAAGGGCGCGTCGGTCGAGGTTGCCGGGTTGAGCGAAGGCACGCGTGACCAGTTGTTTCTCGCGCTGCGGATCGCGGCACTGGAACTGCAGCTCGGCAGCCGGACCGCGCTGCCGTTCGTGGCCGACGATCTGTTCATCAACTTCGACGACGCGCGCGCGAAGGCCGGCCTCGATGCGCTGCGCGATCTGTCGACGCGAACCCAGGTGCTGTTCCTGACGCACCACGACCACCTGCTGCCGCTCGTGAGGGACGTATTCGGTGCGCAGGTCAACGTGGTCGAGCTGCAGCGCGCGCCGGTGAGCGCGTGATGCGGGGTGTGCCGGGATGCCGGCGCACGGGCGCGGTCATCGCGTGCAGGTAGTATGTGCGGTTCCGAAATGCGCGCGACCGGTTCTGCCGGTCGCGGGTCTGGCCATACGAGGGGGGAATGTGAAAAAGCTGGTAGCCGCCATCGCGTTCGCGGCGGACAAGCATCGCAATCAGCGGCGCAAGGACGAAGAAGCGTCGCCGTACATCAATCATCCGATCGCGCTCGCCGACGTGCTGGCCAACGAGGCCGGCGTCGAGGACGAGCGGGTGATCGTCGCGGCCGTGCTGCACGACACGGTCGAGGATACGGAAACGACCGAGCAGGAGCTGCTGCGGCTGTTCGGCAAGGACGTGGCGGACATCGTGATGGAAGTCACCGACGACAAGTCGTTGCCGAAGGAAGAGCGCAAACGCCTGCAGGTCGAGCATGCGGCGACCATCAGCCGGCGTGCGAAGCTCGTGAAGCTGGCCGACAAGATCTGCAACCTGCGCGACATCGCACGGCATCCGCCCGCGGACTGGCCGCTCGAGCGCAAGCAGGCGTACTTCGACTGGGCGAAGTCGGTCGTCGACCCGATGCGCGGCGTGCATCCCGGTCTCGAAGCGATCTTCGACGCCGCCTACGACGCACGGCCGGCGGACTGAGGCGCCCGCATGCGATCGGCCCGATCCGCTGGATCCGCGCGGCAATCGCCGGCCGTGGCGGGTGTCGATGTGGGTGGCGAAAAGAAGCAATGCGATCTCGTGATCCTGCGCGGACCAATGGTCGTTTGCCGCGAGGAACGGATCGCGCCCGAAGCGGTGCCTGCGCTGTGTCTTGCCCATGACGTCGTGGCCGTCGGTGTCGACGCACCGAGCCTGTGGTGGACGGGGAGCGGGCGCCGGGCGGCCGAACAGGCGCTCGCGCGCGAACGGATCTCATGCTTTCCGACGCCGTCGCGGGAGCAGGCGATCGCGAGCACGTCAGGTTTCTTCGACTGGATGTTCATGGGGGAGCGCGTCTACCGCGCACTCGCGGACGCCTATCCGCTGCTGACCGGCGCGCGCTATGCGGGCGGGCGCGCGAGCTTCGAAACCTATCCTTATGCGATCACCTGCGCAATGCTGGGCAAGACTGTTGCGTCGGCGAAGCAGAAACGCAACCAGCGCCGGCAGTTGCTGGAGCGGCTGGGGATCGACGTGTCGACGCTGAAGTCCGTCGATGCGCGAGACGCGACCCTGTGCGCGTTGACCGCGCAATACGTCATCGACGGGAATGCGCACGCGTATGGCGATACGGAGGGCGGATATATCCGCGTGCCGATCGTGAACGAGACGATCGCTCTCGACGCACCGTAGTTGTGTCGCGCGGCCCGGGCGAGGCGCGTAGCAAAAAGGTGAGCTTTTTCGGGAGGGGCGCGGCCGGTGTGCCGGCGAGGGTGTCAGGCTGCGATTGCCGGCCGGCAAGCCTCGGAATGGCTGGCGCACACGGCGTTACGCCGGCGCGCTACGCTATTCCGGGCTGCGTTACTCAATCCTCGAGGATGGCTTTCGGCACGCTGGACAGGTCGCAGGCTTGTGCCTGTTCGAAGTAGCCTTCGGCGTCGTCGATCATCACGACTGCGACGTCGATCAGTTCGTCGAGCCGTTGCAGCAGCGATTCGCGCCACTCGATGTCTTCGTCACGCTCGGGCGTCTTGTCCAGTTGCTCGATGATCGAGTCGGCCGTCTGCAGGAAGGGAATCGCCTGCTGATAATTTTCGATCGAGACCATTGCCGCGTTGCGCGCGCCGACGAGCCGCTCGCGGTGCTCGTCGGCCAGTTCGGATTCGCCGCTGATTCGCGGCAATACATCCGAGATGTGTTGCAGAAGCGGCGGAGCCTGTTCTTCCAGGATGATGGCGCGCTCGCGGAGCGCTGCATATTCGTCGCGAAGGTCGGCGTCGCCGGGTTGAGTCGTGCTGTCCATCGTGGATATGAGTGCGTGGTTCGGTCGCGGCATGATACTCGACAGCACCGGATTCCTTGCCCGTTCCGCGTCCGTATATATAAGGGGAACGAGAGGCATACGTCACACCAATAGAGGTTGGATCGCGTTGCGACGACGCGGCTCGTCGTGAGGCTAGCCCCCGTGCGCGCCAGCGCACGGGGGCTTTTCAAAATATTTTCACAAAGGGCTTGCGCAGATGGGGGCGGGTGCTTAGAATCACGCCTCTTTCGCGCTAACGGAAACGCGGCGCGGAAGGGGAGGCGAAGCTGGTGGTGTGCTGCAGTGTCGGGCGCGCGGCTGGCTAAGGAAGTTGAGCCCCGCAGTCGCAACGATGTAGTGTAAAAAGTTGTTGACGAGCTGCGAAACACGGTTCATAATCTCGCTTCTCTGCTGCTGAAAACG
>NZ_LDVA01000381.1:0-14869 GCF_050768715.1 Burkholderia sp. ZZQ-2
GCCTGCATGTTGACCGCCATCGCCTTCTGGCCGAGGAAGGTCGACGTGCCCACACCCATCCCGAAGTTGGCGTCGCGATCGAGCTGCGGGATCGACGCCATCGCGCCGACGGCCGCGATACCCTGCTTCGCCATCTGGTCGGTCTGCTGCAGTTGCGAACCCAGCGAGTTGATCTGCGCCTGCTGGCCCGACAGTGCCGTCGACAGCGTCGTCTGCACCTGCGTCAGCTGGTTCACGTTCACCGCGTCGGTGCCTTGCGTACCCGGCGCGACGTTCGTGATCTGGCGCTGCTGCTGGTCGTTGCCGACCGACACCACGTTCGAGCGACCGCCGTCGTTCGAATTCGCGCCGATTGCCACCGAGTTCGAGCCGGCAGTGACGGTTGGTTTGTCGGAGCCGGTGCCGTTCATGTCGGCGGCGATGCCGCCGGTGTTCGTCGTGTTCGTCGTCATCAACGTGGAAAGCTGACTCAACTGGTTGTTGATGTTCGTCACGCCAGTCGACAGCGAGGCCACGCTGTTGTTCGTCGTGCTCAGGCCGGTGGACAGGGAACTGAGACCGGCCGCCGTCGATGTCGACAACGTGTTGATCGCGGTCGAGGTCGAGGTGGACAGCGCAGACACGTTGCTATTGGTCGAGCTCAGGCCCGTCGACAGCGAGTTGATACCTGTCGACAGCGATGCGACGTTCGTCGCGGTCGACGTCGACAGGTTGTTGACCGCCTGGTTCGTCGCGTTCAACTGGCTGCCGTTGATCGCGTCCGTGCTGGTGGCCGACACCTGGCCGGCAGCGACGTTCGTGATCTGGCGTTCCGCGCCCGGCGAACCGATGCTCAGGACGCCCACCGGACTGGTGCCGGCGACCGAGTACGCGACACCGCCTACCGTGACGCTCGACACCGCGACCGCATTGCCGGTGACCGAGTTCGCGCCGAGCGCGATCGAGTTGGCGACGTTCGCGGTGGCGTTCGATCCGAACGCGAGCGCGTCGGTGGCGCTGGCCGTGGCGCCCGAGCCGTAGGCCTGCGCGCCGATGGCGCTGGCCGTGGCCTGGTTGCCGAGTGCGATCGTGTTGTCCGCGGTGGCCTGGCTCGAGTTGCCGAGTGCGAGCGCGCTGTTGCCGGTTGCCGTGCTCGCGTTGCCGAGCGCCACTGCGCCGGTACCGGTCGCCGTGTCGTTCGCGCCCATCGCGACTGCGCCGGTGCCCGTCGCGACGCTCGGGTCGCCGATCGCGACCGCGCCGTCGCCGCTCGCGGTATTGCCGGAGCCGATCGACACGGCCTTGCCACCTGTTGCCGACGCGCTTTGACCGATCGCGACCGAGCCGTCCGATTGTGCGTTCGAGCCGTAGCCGACCGCGACACTGCTTGCGCCCGCGGCAGTTGCGGCTACGCCGGCGGCCAGCGAGTAGATGCCCGTCGCTGCGCTGTTCGCGTAGTTCGCCCCTTGCGCACCTCCATCGTTGACGCTGTAGTAGTGCGTTTTCGCGGCTTCGATCGCGGTCGAGGTCGACGTGGACAGCGACGTCATCGAACTGTTGGTCGAACTGAGACCCGTGGACAAGGAGCCGATACCCGTCGACGTCGAGGTGGACAGCGACAGGATCGTGCTGTTCGTGCTGCTCAGGCCGGTGGACAGCGAGCCGATGCTGGTCGAAGTCGACGTGGACAGCGAGGAAATCGAGCTGGTGGCCGACGACAAGCCGGTCGACGTCGAAGTCGACAGCGACGTGATCGAGCTGTTCGCGGACGACAGACCCGTCGAGGTCGACGTGGACAGCGAGGAGATCGAGCTGTTCGCCGACGACAGACCGGTCGACGTCGAAGTCGACAGCGACGTGATCGAGCTGTTTGCGGACGACAGACCCGTCGACGTCGAGGTGGACAACGAAGAGATTGAGCTATTCGTCGACGACAGCCCCGTCGACGTGGAAGTCGACAGCGACGATACCGAGCTATCCGTCGAGCTCAGGCCCGTCGACAGCGAGTTGATGCCCGTCGAGGTCGAGGTGGACAGCGAAGAAATCGAGCTGCTCGCCGTCGAAAGACCGGTCGATGTTGACGTCGACAGCGACGACACCGTGCTATCCGTCGAGCTCAGGCCCGTCGACAGCGAGTTGATGCCCGTCGAAGTCGAGGTGGACAGCGAAGAAATCGAGCTATTCGCGGACGACAGCCCCGTCGAGGTCGACGTGGACAGCGAAGATATCGAGCTGTTCGCCGACGACAGGCCCGTCGACGTCGAAGTCGACAGCGACGTGATCGAGCTGTTGGCCGATGACAAACCCGTCGAAGTCGACGTGGACAGCGAAGAGATCGAGCTGTTGGCCGACGACAAACCCGTCGACGTTGAAGTCGACAGCGACGACACCGTGCTATCGGTCGAGCTCAGGCCCGTCGACAGCGAGTTGATGCCCGTCGAGGTCGAGGTGGACAGCGAGGAGATCGAGCTGTTCGCCGACGACAGACCGGTCGACGTCGAGGTCGACAGCGACGTGATCGAGCTGTTCGCGGACGAGAGCCCTGTCGAGGTCGACGTGGACAACGAGGAGATCGAGCTGTTGGCCGACGACAAACCCGTCGAAGTCGAAGTCGACAGCGACGACACCGAGCTATCGGTCGAACTCAGGCCCGTCGACAACGAGTTGATGCCCGTCGAAGTCGACGTGGACAGCGAAGAGATCGAGCTGGTGGCCGACGACAAGCCAGTCGACGTCGAGGTCGACAGCGACGACACCGAGCTATCGGTCGAGCTCAGGCCCGTCGACAGCGAGCTGATGCCCGTCGAAGTCGACGTGGACAGCGAAGAGATCGAGCTGGTGGCCGACGACAAGCCAGTCGACGTCGAGGTCGACAGCGACGACACCGAGCTATCGGTCGAGCTCAGGCCCGTCGACAGCGAGCTGATGCCCGTCGAGGTCGACGTGGACAGCGAAGAGATCGAACTGTTGGCCGATGACAAGCCGGTCGACGTCGAAGTCGACAGCGACGACACCGAGCTGTCGGTCGAGCTCAGGCCCGTCGACAGCGAGCTGATGCCCGTCGAGGTCGACGTGGACAACGAAGAAATCGAGCTATTCGCCGACGACAAACCCGTCGACGTCGAAGTCGACAACGACGACACCGAGCTATCCGTCGAGCTCAGACCGGTCGACAGCGAGTTGATGCCCGTCGAGGTCGACGTGGACAGTGAGGAGATCGAGCTGTTGGCCGACGACAGACCGGTCGACGTCGAGGTCGACAGCGACGACACCGAGCTATCCGTCGAGCTCAGGCCCGTCGACAGCGAGTTGATGCCCGTCGAGGTCGACGTGGACAACGAAGAGATCGAGCTGTTCGCCGACGACAAACCCGTCGACGTGGAAGTCGACAGCGTAAACAGTTGGCCGCCGTTGACCGCGTCCCCGCTGCCGGCGGCAACGGTACCGTTCGCAAGGTTGATGATTTTATTGCTGGATACGTTGACGTTACTGCCATTCAGGATGATGCTTCCCGGTGCATACAGTTCGATCGACTGCCCCGGTATGGAGCCGGTGACGCTCGAACTTGGCGTCGTCGCGTTGTTGACAGTGATCCATGTGGTCGACGTGCTGGCGCCCGAATTGATTCCCGGCCCCCCTGAATAGCCGCCCATGAAAAGCACGTCGCTGCCGGTGGTACAGCCCATGTTGTAGCTGGTTGTCGGGCCCGTCGGAATGAGAGCAGCAGTCGATGCATTGCCACAAACGACAAATGCGGCGGCATACACGTCCGGCGACGCGAAGGATCCTCCCCCCAACAACACCACAGCAGTCAACGCCCCCACTACGGCGCTCGTCCCACCCGCCCTTCGCCCTTTCGCAGTTTCCGATGCGGCCACATAGGTGCCCGTCTTCTCGCACCAGACATTCTTGTAAATCTTGTTCATTTTGTTCTCCCTGTTGTACTGTCCGGCCGATCGGAACTCGCACCAAAAAAACAGCGGCTCTTGTGAAATAAACACAATTCCCCGCAGCCCCGCGGGGAGTTCATCGTGGGCGACTTTTATGCCTTTGCACCCAGCCCCCGTCCTTCGCCGGGCCGGCCGCTGCGGAAAATGTCGCGCAGTGTCATGTCGGCATAGCGCCATACGAGATGCCGAATGCTGATTTCATCTACTGCTGGCAAAAATATAAAAAGTGCTTGCTATCGAAACGACCACACCGACAATCAGCGACTCCCATTCCTCCGCTGCAGGCGCGCCAGTTCCATCGCGTGAAAATCATGAAAATTATTTCGATATGTTTTTTAAACTAATTAATCTTATTATCGAAAAACATCACCGAACACCCAGCAACAGGAACAGTCGCCGCGCGCCTCACCCCGACAATTTATATTTACCCCTCACCGTCGACGCCAATACCCATCTTCATTAAAAGATGGATCGTGACCCAAACACCTCAGAGATTGGCGACCCTTCACACCATTAAAATTTCCGACGCAACACCGGGAGACATGCACACGCGACCGTCGCTTCATCGAGAAAACCCGATTGCTCAATTCTCACGATCAAAATTGGATATCTCAAACTGCTTGCGATCCTTATCGCGAATCCACTCAGGCGCCCGCCCTACTCCTGACCACGTCGCTCCGCTGACCGGGTCGAAATAACGCGGCCGCCGTTTCGTCGCACGGCGCAGGATATCGGCCGTAAATATATCCTCAGGAGAAAAGCCAAACTCACGGACGCAATATCTAATCTCGAGCAAAATCGCCTCAGCAGCCGCTCGCCGCTCTTCAGCAATTCGAGCCTCCAGATTCGCCCTTCTTTCCAAATACCGCCGATGAGACTCCAGGTTGCGCATTTATATAATTACATCTCGTAAAACATAAAAATAAGCACCGATCGAGTCGACAACACGAAAACACTCCACTACCTGAACTCGCACTCGCCCAACAATCCATATGAAACATGCTATATCGACGAGCAATAGCGATTGACAACATTTGTCACACATCAACCGCGCCCCAATATTCATTCTGTTCATAAAAGTTGACAAAAAGACCGCTCAAGAATGTCACTCTATTTCGCAAATCAATCCTGCCATTCGGCCATACAACGCCCAGACAAAATATTTCGATTAGCTTTCACTTAAATCTGAAAACACAAGCTGCCCCACGCACGAGGGTATGCACGGATTTAAGCAACACGAAAAAAATGGTTCCAATGAAAATTCTTACCGTTGACGACGAGCCAGCACAGGCTGCGTTTATCTGCGATGTCCTGATCGCAGAAAGGTTCGATGTCCGAAGCGCTACCCGCGGCGCAGAAGCCATACGCCTCCTCGAAACCGATACCTTCAACCTGATCGTGCTCGACTGGAACTTGCCGGATATTTCCGGGCTGGAAGTCCTTGCCTGGATTCGTGCGCGAGTCGGCAGAGACCTCCCCGTGTTGTTCCTGACGAATCGAGTGCGCGAGGAACAGCTTGTCGTTGCGCTTGATGCAGGCGCTGATGACTACATGGTCAAGCCTGTCCGGCGCCATGAGCTGATCGCAAGAGTCCGTGCACTCCTGCGGCGGGCCTATCCCGTGAACGCGACGCCGACATCGATCAACATCGGTCGTTACCGTCTGGATCTCGTGACCGAAACCGTGTTCCTGAGTGACGAGCCGATTAAACTGACATCGAGAGAATTCAACGTCGCCGTTGCGCTGTTTCAAAATTGTGGTCGCGCAATGCCTCGCGAAGCGTTGATCAAGTCGATATGGGGACGCCATAGCGACCACATCTCCAGGACGCTCGATACACACATCTATCGCGTGCGTTCCAAGCTGCGAATCACGCCCGAAAACGGTGTTCGACTTCGCGCTGTTTACAATCACGGGTACCGGTTGGAGTTGCTCGATTCCAGTCACACGGACGATGGGGAGTAGCTGCTTCCTAGAGCGCTCACGACATTCGGCTCTGTGTGCCCGCCAGCGTCGTTACAGCAGCAACATATGCGGTTTGAGTTCAAGACAGGCGCAAAGACCGATGCTGAAGACGCCATACGTGATCGATGAATCCAGCTGCGAACCACACGCAACCGGGATCGACGACAATCTGCAGCGATCCCGGCGCTGTCGCGGCTCGTTCGGCTGCCCGGTGGGCACCGAGCGATTGCAGTCAGACAATCGCGTCGTCGCACTGACCGTCGCGCAAGCCGACGGCTGGTTGCACGATACGGCGGTCGATATCGATCGTCGACGCACCCTTGACCATGACTTCCCGCTCTGCCGGTGCCGTCAACTTCCAGGCGAACGCCGTGACGCTCAGAACTCGATAAAGGGAATGTTGCATTTTCATCCTCACATCGGAAGCCACGAATCGCATCGATCGCCCCCGAGCATCACCGCATGAAGTCTCACTCTGTGCTGCACAAGGCCGGAACTTCGCTTCCGGCATCGGTACGTACGCAACCGGCACCAGAGACGGCGCGAGCCGCCGTTACCGAGCCTGCTCACGCGGCGGCGTGACGATCGACTTCGCCGAGCCTTGAATCAGTCGAGACGCAAGCGGCACAGGCTCACCATGTTTGGGGCGATCGGCAAGCCAGGCCACACAGACAGCCAGTGCGATCGCGCTTCCCCACAATGTCAACAGAACACGCATCTTCACTTCACCTTCGCGGGCTTTGTCACCTGCGCGATTTTTTCCTGCGGTGTCGGCGCCGTTTCCAGGACGATCACCAGTGCCACGACAAGTCCGCAGATCAGCAGACCGCACATGCCGAACACCGCTCTATTCATTTCAGCGCCACCACTGCATCGTTAGGCCGAATGCGCCGATCGACCCACACCGGGAAATCTGCGCACCTACGCTTGGACCGCGCCTGGAAGCGTCGACTCGATTCAAACGCCCGATGGTCGGCCGCACGATGCGTGATTGGGGTGGTCGCGTCGACCGTGGTAGCGTCGATCGCAATGAAGATGCCTTGGTCACGAGGTGGCGTACCGGTCACGAGCGCCCCGAGTCTCGATGGCTGACCGGACTTTTCGACGGTCCCTGAACGCATCCCCGGTGGAGGCACTCGTTGCCCCGGAAGAGGGGCGTCATAGACTCCCATGGGTGAGGCCGGATTTAATGCCACACCATATTTTTTATTAGCAATACAAATAATCATACTCGCGAATTTTGCTCCGCCAAAGACATCGAAACTTCAGTTGACTGGATCGGAATATCGAAGATTCATGCGCTGCATCGAACGGTCATAACCGGCCAGCGGACACTCGACACGGTCGTCAGAAGCGCCTGGAAGCCGTAGTTCGGCACGATCCGGGTAGCAGTTCCGATTGACCCGTTTGCCAACTACTCACGCCAATACACCTCACGCAACATTTGACTTCATCTCGTCGACAATGCCGAGGCCGTGAGCTCCAATTCAGACAAGACGCGTTCGATTACGTCAGTCCAGTTTCCACGCGCGGTCTGGGTAAAGAGTCGCATGCCGGGATACCACGGACTGTCGTCGCGATTGCGCAACCAGCGCCAGCAGCCCGCGTACCGGTTCAGTAACCACACGCGCTTCCCCATGGCTGCGGCCAGGTGAGCGACCGCGGTATCAACGGAAATGACAAGATCCAGCGCGTCGATGAGGGCCGCTGTATCGGCAAAGTCCCTCACCTCGTGCATCCAGTCGACTACGTGTGGATACTTCTCGTGAGAAAGCTCTTTCGAAATGTCATCCGCCTTCTGCAAGCTGATCCAGTGCGCGTGAGGCCACGCAAGCAATGGCGCCATCGTATCCAGATCGATACTACGCCGGCGATCATCGGGCGTGCCCGAATGCCCTCCCGCCCAGACCACCCCGATGCGTGGCAAGGTGCGTGGCTGCAACTTCGCCACCTTCGATGACCATTTTCGCGACCGTCGCCGATTCGCGTACAAATAAGGCAGATCGGCGGGAATGTTGTCTACTTGCGTTCCGAAGGCCATCGGCAGCGACAGCAGCGGGCAATACCAGTCCCACTGAAGCGGGTCGAATGACTTGTCGTCGAGCAGCGTCAGATTTGGCCACCGAGAGCAGAGCGAATCAGTCAGCAGCCGGCGCAGTGGTTTCGGGCATAAAAGGCCAACTGCAGTGAATTGCCGAAGCGCCATTTCGAGATATCGACAAAAATGCAACGTATCGCCCAATCCCTGCTCGGCCAGAACGAGCAGGCGGTTTTCGCCAGGCGGCAGCCCTTGCCCCTGCCACCGACGGATCGGCAAAGCCGGGTACTTCGCCCCGGGATACGAATCGCCCGCCAGCATGGTTACCCACCGGTGTTCGAAGTATGGCCAGGCCTCCCTATATTCACCGGCGCGAAGCAATGCATATCCAAGATTGCCGCAGGCTACGAGATTTTTGGGATCCAACTCGATTGCTCGACGATACGCACTGATCGCGAGGTCGGTCTCGCCCAACAGGCTGAGACACACGCCCATATAGCTATAGGCATCCGAACGTGCCGGATTTCGTTCAATCGTGCGTCGACAAATATCGATGCCGTCTTCCGGTTTTTCGTCCAGCACCAAAGCCAGACACAGGTTGTACAACAACTTCGAAGTGTCCAGATCCGGCTGGTGATCTTCGGCAAACGCCAGACCGCTTCGCGCGCTTGCTGCCGCCTGCGAAAATGCCCTCAATCGTGTTTGCACCACACTCAGGCTGTTGTAGAAGATGGCATTGGGAGACGCGTCAATAGCCCTCTTGAACCAGTCCTCTGCCTCCTCAGCCCTATCCTCGGCCTTACCCAACGAAAAAGCGATCAGCCCCCTCAGATGCAGGACATCACCACTTGAGGGGCATTCCTTCAGAACGTCCTCGACCAACCGAAGAGCGAGTTCAGGCTGGCCAGCGTTATAAGCGTCGATGGCCTTGTCGTAGCACAACTGGATATCTTCAAGATTCGATTCCACAGCAACTCCGATCAGCAGTCCACAGCAGTGAACGTTCCGCAGCGCAGTTCGGACCCGGAATATGGACGCTGGATATCCATTACCGCCTCAATGCCGATTTGCCGGTGTTGCATGGGCACGCGTCGAAGACCGGCGATTTCCGGGGGCCCTTCCAACGTCGACGTGTCAGTTTGAAAATTCAACCAGACCGCGAGCCGTCGTTGAACAAACGTTATCCAGAGATCGGTCGTGACCAGATGCCGTCCGAAAGCATCCTGCCCAGCAAAAAACCTCGATCAGAAAAAAGGCCAAGCGTGAGCTTGGCGTCAAATCCGAGGGGAAGTGCTCCGGTAACAGAGCATTGACGATGGTACGCGTCCGCACACGGCTAGATTTGAACGATTGTCACATCCAGAAAGAGGGAGGTATTTGCTGCCTTCGGCGATCACCGTCATCGGCCTGCGAGATCCAGTCATTCAAAATCATGCGAACCATCGACTCAACGACGGAAGCGTGCCTCGTCCGGAAGCCTTGCTTCGACAACACGGGCCGTCCGAATCTGAACGAGCCTCGACATTAATCGCCGGAACCCAGCCGGATGCCTCCCGTGCCCCACCACGCGGATCCATCGCTTCGCATCGAAGCATTCATTTTCATTACGCCGATATTTACGGTTTACCTCCGCACTAAACACGCCAAACGCCCTCTCCGTAAGGCCCTGGATTACATTCGGTAATTTAATGCGAATCATTCTCGTTTACATTGACTTTCCCATTTGACACTCCTACGATGCGCCGCGTTGCGCTTCGCTTCGTGCCCTGGCCAATCGGAGCCGAGCGTCCGGACAGCGGCCGACAAGCAGGACTCCACACTAATTAGAACCAGGGATTTGATATGAAGTTTGCGTCGTTCCAGGGAGACAGCGTCCGTGCCCGGATGCGCCCCGCCGCCTGCGCGGCCATCCTTGCATGCGCGTCGTTCGCGAGCGGCGCCGCTTTCGCCGACGTGCCCGTCGACGCACAACCCGAAGCACCCGAGGCCGACCTCTCGATCCAGGCGAAGCCGACCAACATGTGGACCGGCATCTGGACGCGCCAGAGCCTGCTCGGCGACATGGGCGGCATCCGCCCGTGGCTCGGCAAGTACGGCGCGACGCTGCAGATCACCGAAACCAGCGAATACCTCGCGAACCTGCGCGGCGGCCTGAACCGCGGCGGCGCGTACGACGGATTAACGACGGCCACGTTGACGGTCGACACGCAGAAGGCGATCGGCCTGGCCGGCGGCACGTTCAACGTCAGCGCGCTGCAGATCCACGGCACCAACCTGAGCGCGCGGAACCTCGGCACGCTCAACACCGCGAGCGGCATCGAGGCGCAGGGCACGACGCGCCTGTGGGAGCTGTGGTACCAGCAGTCGTTCCTCGACAAGCGCGTCGACGTGAAGATCGGCCAGCAGAGTCTGGATCAGGAATTCATGGTCAGCACGTATGCGAACACGTTCGTCAACACGATGTTCGGCTGGCCCGCGCTGCCGTCGTACGACCTGCCCAACGGCGGCCCCGCGTATCCGCTCGCGGGCCTCGGCGTGCGCGTCCGTGCGCAGATCACGCCGAAGCTCACCGCGCTCGCGGGCGTGTTCGACGGCGACCCGCTCGGCAACAACCCGAACAACCTCAGCGGCACCAACTTCAACCTGCACAACGGCACGCTCTATATCGGCGAGCTGCAGTACGCGCTGAACCAGCCGTCCGACGGCGAAATGGACACCGGCCGCTCGAACGGGCTGCCGGGCACCTACAAGATCGGCGTCTGGTATCACAACGGCCGCTTCGCGGACCAGAACGTGGGCACCGACGGGCTGTCGCTCGCCGATCCCGCGTCGAACGGCAACGCGCAGCTGCGCCACGGCGACTACAGCTTCTACGCGGTGGCCGACCAGATGATCTGGCGCCCCGACCCGACCGGCCCGCGCAGCCTCGGCGTGTTCGCGCGCGTGATGGGCGCGCCGGGCGACCGCAACCTGGTGAGCTTCTCGGCCAATGCGGGGATCGTGCTGAAGGCGCCGTTCGAAGGCCGCGACAACGACAGCGTCGGCCTCGGCGTCACGTACATCCAGGTCGGCAACCACGTGACCGACCTCGACCAGGCCGCGCGGACGTTCGCGACCGGCCCGTACGGCGTGCGCACCCGCGAGACGACGCTCGAAGCGACCTACCAGTACCAGGTGAACCCGTGGTGGATCGTCCAGGCCGACGCGCAGTACACGTTCAACGCGGGCGCCGGCCAGAACCCGAGCGACGCGACACAGCCGCTGCGCAACACGTTCGTGCTCGGCGCGCGTACGACGATCACGTTCTGAGCGACGCGCCCACGCGACCCGTTTTTCGCGCGCCGCCCGGACGGCGCGCCCTCCAGGAGATTCACATGATTCAATCCGCCCCGCTTCGCCGCCTCGCGACGGGCGCACTGGCCGCCGCCGCACTGACGGTCGCCGCCGGCGCACTCGCCGAGCCGCAAGGTTTCCTCGAGACGCTGCATCGCCACACCACGCTCGTCAACACGGTGCCCGACAACGGCGACCAGAACCCGTACGCGATCGCGGTCGCGCCGGTGTCGGCCGGGACGATCCAGGCGGGCGACGTGCTCGTCGACAACTTCAACAACGCGGCGAACCTGCAAGGTACCGGCAGCACGATCGTCGACTACCGCCCGTCGACGAAGCAGCTGAGCCTGTTCGCATCGATCCCGCGCGACCTGAAGGCGTGCCCGGGCGGCATCGGCCTGTCGACGGCGATGACGATGCTCAAATCCGGCTGGGTAATCGTCGGCAGCACGCCGAGCAACGACGGCACGACGAACACCAAGGGGGCCGGCTGCCTGATCGTGCTCGATCCGCAGGGCAAGATCGCATCGACGTGGTCGACCCCGAACATCAACGACCCGTGGGGCAACATGGCCGTGGTCGACCGCGGCGACAGCGCGACGCTGTTCGTCAGCATGGCCGGCTTCGGCGTCGGCCGCGCGGACGGCAACCCGCCCGTCTACAAGCAGGCGACCGTGCTGCGCCTCGATCTCGACGTGCCGGCGGGCAAGCCGCCCGTGATCAAGCAGGAAACGGTCGTCGCGAGCGGCCTCGGCGCGCAGGCCGACAAGGGCGTGTTCCTGGTCGGCCCGACCGGCCTCGCGTTGTCCGGCGACCAGAAGAAGCTGTACGTGTCGGACGCGATCGGCAACCGGATCGTCGAAATCGACGATCCGCTCACGCGCGACACCAGCGCGGGCGTCGGCCGCCAGGTCACCGCCGACGGTTTCCTGCGCCGCCCGCTCGCGCTCGCGACCGCACCGAACGGCCACCTGCTCGCGACCAACGCGCAGAACGGCCAGGTCGTCGAGATCGACCCGGCCGCCGGCAAGCAGCTCTACGCGCGCTGGATCAACACCGACAAGGCACAGTCGCCCCCCGGCAACGGCAACCTGTTCGGCATCGCGATGACGCCCGAGGGCGACGGCTTCTACTACGTCGCGGACGACGTCAACACGCTGTTGCTCGCGAAGTAACGGAACGAACCATGGCAGACGATCACAACCAGCCGCCCCGCCCCGCACGGCGCGGCTTCCTGAAGGCGGGCGGCGCGGCGGTGGCCGCCGGCCTCGCGGCGGCGTCGATACCGGCCGCGAAGGCGGCGGATGCCCCCGCCGCCGCACCGGCCCCCGCGCACGACGGCGTCGAGCCGTTCTACGGCCAGCACCAGAGCGGCATCGCGACGCCGCAGCAGCGCCACGCGTATTTCGCGGCGCTCGACCTGACGACGGCGCAGCGCGCGGACGTCATCGCGCTGCTGAAGACCTGGACCGACGCCGCCGCGCGGATGACGCGCGGCGACACCGCGCAACCGCTCGCCGCGACGGGCGGCGACGAAGTCGCGCCGGCCGACGGGGGCGACGCGCTCGGCCTCGGCCCCGCGCGCCTGACCATCACGTTCGGCTTCGGGCCCGGCCTGTTCGCGCTCGCGGGCAAGGATCGCTACGGCCTCGCGAAGCAACGCCCCGCCGCGCTCGTCGACCTGCCGCGTTTCAACGGCGACCAGTTGCTGCCCGAGAAAACCGGCGGCGACCTGTTCATCCAGGCATGCGCGGACGACGCGCAGGTCGCGTTCCACGCCGTGCGCCAGCTCGTGCGGCTCGGCGCGAAAGCGACGCAGATGCGCTGGGGCCAGGCCGGCTTCACGTCGGGCAAGCCCGGCGAGACGCCGCGCAACCTGATGGGCTTCAAGGACGGCACGATGAATCCGCCGATGTCCGATCCGGCCGCGATGAACGAATTCGTGTGGGCCGGCAGCGAAGGTCCGGCATGGATGATCGGCGGCACCTACACGGTCGTGCGCCGGATCCGCATCACGCTCGAACACTGGGACAACACGGAGCTCGGCTTCCAGGAACAGGTGGTCGGCCGCCATAAGTACAGCGGCGCGCCGCTCGGCCAGAAGGACGAGTTCGAGGCGCTCGACCTCGACGCGGCCGACAAGGACGGCAACCCGGTGATCCCCGACAACTCGCACGCGCGCCTCGCATCGCCGCAGGTCAACAACGGCGCGCAGATCCTGCGCCGCGCGTACTCGTACAACGACAGCACGAGCTTCTACATCGAACGCTGGCCGCCATGGCGCCAGCAGACCGAGTACGACGCGGGGCTGATGTTCGTCGCGCACCAGCGCGACCCGCGCAAGGGCTTCATTCCGATCAACGAGAAGCTCTCGAAGCTGGACATCATGAACCAGTTCACCACGCACGTCGGCAGCGCGATCTTCGCGTGCCCGCCGGGCGCGCAACCCGGTTCGTACATCGGCGCCGCGCTGTTCGACGCATGACGTCGCGCCACGCAAGCCAACGCACACCTTTCCGGCCCGGCCGGATGCAACCTGCTGAAAACGACATGACCACTTCACCCGTTAGCCGCCCGCTGCGGCACCTGATTTCCGCGGCGGCCGCCGCGCTGATGCTGACCGGCGCACTGCACGCCACCGGCACGCATGCCGCGACGCTCACGCTGTACAACGCGCAACACGAGCAGGTCGTGAACCAGCTCGTCAAGGACTTCGAAGCGCAGAGCGGCATCACCGTGAAGGTGCGCTCGGGCGAGGGCCCCGCGCTCGCCGCGCAGATCGTCGCGGAAGGCGACCGCACGCCGGCCGACGTGTACTTCACCGAAAACTCGCCGGAGCTCGTGCTGCTCGACCGCAAGGGCCTGTTCGCGAAGACCGACGGCGCCACGCTGCAGTCGGTGCCCGCGCGCTTCAACCCGGCCGACGGCAACTGGGTCGGCGTACTCGCGCGCGAGAACGTGCTCGTCTACAACACCGCGAAAATCCAGCCGCAGCAGCTGCCCGCGTCGCTGCTCGATCTCGCGAAGCCCGAATGGAAGGGCAAGGTCGGCGTCGCGCCGAGCGACGCGGACTTCCTGCCGCTCGTGAGCGCGGTGCTCGCGCTGCACGGCGAGGCCGCGACGCTGCAATGGCTGAAGGGCCTGAAGGCCAACGCGCAGATCTTCGACGACGACGAAGGCGTGACGGCGGCCGTCAACCGCGGCGGCGTGCTGACCGGCATCGTCAACAACTACTACTGGGACCGCCTGCACGCCGAACTCGGCGACAAGTCGACGCGCAGCGCGATCCACCACTTCGGCCACGGCGATGTCGGCGGTGCCGTCAACGTGTCCGGCGCCGCGGTGCTGAAAGCGTCGAAGCACCAGCCGGAAGCGCAGAAGTTCGTCGCGTATCTCGTCAGCGAGCGTGCGCAGAAGCTGATGGCGGGCGGCCATGTCAGCTTCGAGTATCCGCTGCATCCGGGCGTCGCCCCCGATCCGATCCTGAAACCGTTCAACGAACTGAGCCCGCCGGCGCTGACGTTCGAACAGCTCGGCGACGACAGCCAGGCCGGCAAGCTGCTGCGCCAGGCCGGCCTCCTCTGAGCATGAGCGACGCCGTGTC